>JAFUUC010000002.1 GCA_017471365.1 bacterium | reverse complement strand
TTGTTCCGTCACATACGGCTGTAATCTTCATGTATTTGCCTAATTCTTCTACAAATTCAGCAGTAGAAGAATAAGTATCATTCATACCTCCGTGAAGATCTAACATGTTTAGTCCTTGAATAAGTTTAGCTTCGATTACAGTTTTTTGGTTTAAGTCAGCTTTTTCGTTGATCTTTGCGATCAAAGTCGGTAGTGTCATTGCTGCAACTACGCCGATGACTGCAAGGGTGATCAGGACTTCGGCTAATGTAAAAGCTGCCTTGCCCCTTACGGGGAACAGACCCACCCTCATTCCCTCCCTAGCTAGGGAGGGAAGTCTTTTCAATGGTGGCGTGTTTGTGTGCGTAGCACCCTCTGCTAATGTAAAACCTGCTTTTTTGTAAATCATTTTTAACTTCCTTTCTGTAAATTTATATTAATTATAAATACATTTATACATGTTATTATTACATGCTTAGATGTAAAAGTCAATCCTGTAGATTTATATTGTTAAAATGTTTTTATGATAAAAAACAGGTTGTCTGCTATCCTAGGCGAGCAAAGAATGCGGGTTTCGGAGTTGTCGAAACTTACAGGTATCAGTCAAAATGCGTTGAATAAGATTTATCACAACAAAACTAAGGGTATTGATTTTGATACCTTAAACAAAATTTGTAATATTCTTCAATGTAATTCGCAGGAGTTGTTTGAATTTACGCCGGATTAACCCCGTAATTTTGTTATAAACCTTTTCATTCTTTCCATTGCGATTTTTAATTTTTCAAGTGAATAAGCATAAGATATTCTCAAGTATCCTTCGCCACTGTTACCAAATGCTGTTCCGGGTACGGCTGCAACTTTTTCTTCCTGTAATAATTTAGTAGCAAATTCTTCACTGCTCATCCCAAATTCTTTTATACAAGGGAAAACATAAAATGCTCCAAAAGGTTCAAAGCATTCCAGGTTCATATTTCTAAATGCATCGAGCAAAAATCTGCGACGCTGATTGTAGGCTTCTCTCATTATTTTAACGTCATCATCACCATTTTTTAATGCTTCGATTGCAGCGTATTGGCTTAATGTCGGGGCACACATTATAGAAAACTGGTGAATTTTAGTCATTTGTTTAATAAGTTCTTTATTACCACAGGCATAACCAAGCCGCCACCCTGTCATTGCAAAAGCTTTAGAAAATCCGTTAATTAAAAGTGTTCTCTCTTTCAGTCCGTCAAAACTAGCTATTGAGACGTGTTGACCTTTATATGTCAATTCCGCATATATTTCATCGGACAGAACAAAAATATCTTTTTCTTGTATTATTTTGGCAATTTTTTCAAGGTCTTCTTTTTCCATAATTGCTCCTGTCGGATTATTAGGATAAGGAAGAATAAGAACTTTTGTTCTTGGGGTAACAGCATTTTCCAGTTCTTCAGGTGTCAGCCGAAACTCGTTTTCAGGTTTCAGATCTATAATAATATTTTTCCCGCCTGCCAAAAAGGAACAAGGAGCATAAGAAACGTAAGAAGGCTGAGGAATGATTACCTCGTCTCCATCATTAAGCATTGCACGAAGTCCGACATCTATTGCTTCTGAACCTCCAACGGTAACAAGAATTTCGTTGTCAGGATTATATTTTACATTATAATGAGTGTCGACATAGTTACTAATTTCGTTTCTTAAATCTTTTAAACCTGAATTTGAGGTGTAAAAAGTTTTTCCTCGTTCAAAAGAATAAATTCCTTCTTCTCTAATGTGCCAAGGGGTTTGAAAATCCGGTTCTCCGACACCAAGTGAAATTGCATCTTTCATTTCGCTGACGATATCAAAAAATTTTCTAATCCCCGAAGGCTTAATTTGTTCAACTTTCTCACTGGTAATTTTTTTCATGGAGTAACAACCTCTCGAGTATCTTCGTCATTTTTATCAAGAATTGTTCCATGATCTTTGTATTTCTTTAATATAAAATGGGTTGCGGTACTAAGAACACTATCTAAAGTGGAAAGTTTATCTGTTACAAAAGCCGCAATGTCCTTTAAAGTTTTTTCTTCTAATGTAACCATAAGGTCAAAACCACCGGAAATTAAATAGACGGATTTTACTTCCGGATAATTGTAAATTCTTTGTGCAATCTTATCAAATCCTTGTCCTCTTTGAGGTGTAACTCGAACTTCGATGAGTGCGGTAACTTTTTCAATAGACGTTTTTTCCCAGTCTATGAGGGTATGATAGCCGCAAATTATGCCTTCATTTTCAAGATTTGTAATTTCATTTGCCGCATCAATTTCTGAAACACCGAGTAAAACTGCGAGATCTTTTATTCCTATACGGCTGTTTTTTTCAATAATTGATAACAATTCTTCTCTCATAATCTTCTCCTTGTTTGTTTAGCTTATTATAGCAAAAAGGTTGAAAATTTACAAAATAGGGGGTAATATGAAGTGAAGTTATGAATAATGAAGTATTAAAGAAGCGAACAATATTAGTAATTATCGTTACACTTTTTATGATGGTGGCAGAAATTTATTATGGTATTGTTACGCATTCAATGGCATTGACAGCGGATGGGTTTCATATGGGGACGCACGCTTTGGCTTTTGGAATAACCCTTTTTGTATGTATGTTTGCCATAAAATATAAAGATAAAACCGAAAAATTTAACGCTATTGGCGGATATACTAGTTCTATTTTACTTGGTTTAACTGGTTTGGCTATTATTTGTGAATCGATATCTAGATTTTTCAATCCGCTTAGTATTGGTTTTGAAGATGCCATTTTTGTCGCAATTCTTGGATTAATTGTAAATTTGTTATGCATGCTAATTATGAAGGGAGAAAATCCTTTCCATAATCATGCCTGTGCATGTTTGCATGAGCATGTACACGAACACGAAAATCTTAATTTTAAAGCGGCATACTTGCATATTGCAGCAGACGCACTGACTTCTGTTCTTGCAATAGGTGCATTACTATTGGGAAAATACTTTGGCTGGAACATTCTTGATCCGTTAATAGGTGTTGTTGGCGGAATAATTATTATAAAGTGGGCTTATGGACTTTTGGTTTCGTCCTGTAAAATTTTATTGGATTTTAATTAGTTGAAGAAAAAAGTTTTTTCCTATACAATCATCCTGTGTAGCAAATGATTTTTAATCAAGGCGGATAGTATGGATATATTTTCAATATTTACATTGTGTGGAGGACTTGCGTTTTTCCTTTACGGAATGATTGTTATGTCTGCGGGGCTTGAGAAAATTGCAGGCGGACGTATGGAAAAACTCTTAGAACAGTTAACCTCCAACCCGTTCAAAGGACTTTTGGTTGGTGCAGGCATGACTATTGCAATACAGAGTTCTTCTGCCGTAACCGTTATGCTTGTCGGGTTTGTAAACTCAGGTATTATGAAACTTGCTCAAACCATTAGTATTATTATCGGTTCAAATATTGGAACTACTGTTACATCTTGGATTTTGAGTTTGTCAGGGATTCAGAGTACGAACTTTTTTATAAGGCTTTTAAAACCTGAATCTTTCTCCCCAATTTTGGCTTTGATTGGGGTTATAATGTTGATGACTACAACCAGCCGTCTATCCAGAAGAAAATCTTTTGGAACATTTTTGATCGGATTTTCGATTTTGATGTTTGGAATGGGGTTGATGTCTTCATCAATGGCACCTTTAGCAAATGATCCTCATTTTACACAGGCGTTGACCTTATTTTCTAATCCGTTTTTAGGTTTGTTAGTGGGGCTTGTTGTTACTGCAATAATTCAAAGTTCCGCGGCTTCTGTAGGTATGTTGCAGGCTTTATCTATGACAGGGAGTATTTCTTACGTTATTGCAGCTCCGATTATTGCCGGGCAACATATAGGAACTTGTATTACAGCAGTGCTTTCAAGTATTGGTGTTAATACTAATGCTAAAAGGGTTGCGGCTGTACATGTTACTTTTAACGTTATTGGTGCGGTAATATTTCTTACAGTATTTGAATTATTGTTACACTTTGTAGGTGAACCTTTAAGGCAGGCAGCTAATCCTTTAGGAATCGCGGTTGTTCATACGGTTTTTAGCCTTCTTGCTGCTATTTGTCAATTCCCGTTTATTAAATATCTTGAAAAAATTTCTTATGTATTGATTAAAGAAAAAGAAGATGAAAAAGAAGTTATTCTTGATGAGCGTCTGTTATTAACTCCGTCTATTGCAATTGCACAGTGCTATAAAGCTACTGCTGATATGGCTAAATTGACAAGAGATGTTCTTGTTATGTCTGTAAGAATGTTGAAGCAATACAATCCAAAAGTCTCTGAAATTATTAATAAGCATGAAATAAGAATTGATAAATATCAGGATGTATTAGAAACATTTTTACAAAAACTATCAGGGCGGGAACTTACAGATGAAGATAGCAATAAAATCTCTCAACTGATTCTTTCTATTTCAGATTTTGAAAAGATTGCGGACCATTCAATTCACATTTTGCATATAGCTGATAGAATGCATAGAAAGGAATGGGTTTTGGCTCCTGATACGGTAGAAGAACTCAAAAAAGTTGTTAATGCGGTAAAGGAAGTTTTTGATATTACGGTTAAGGCATTTGTTTATAATGATATGTATACAGCACATGAAGTTGAACCGTTTGAACAGATTGTGGATGATATAGCTTATGTAGCAAAGAAAAACCATATCAAGCGTGTTAAACAAGAAAAAGTTCATATTAGAAGAAATTTTGCATATGCTGAAGTTTTAAATGATTTGGAAAGAATTTCTGATCATTGTTCTAATATTTCTACTAATATGATTCAATCAATGAATTCTTCTATGCCTCGTCACGTATTGAAAAATAAATTGAAAGGTGAAGATGTTACAGAATTTTCATCTCAGCTTGAAGATTTCAGAAATCGTTATGTCATAGAAGCTATTGGAAAATAATATTTAAGCACTGATATTCAAACTATCTTGTTTTTTCTCATTCAATCCGACGAGTTTTAGTATTGGTCGAATAAATGGTCTTGATACTAATGGAGCAAAGATAGAAAGTCCAAGCATTGATCCGATTATTGAAAGAGCTTCAATTGTACCTTTTGCAAGATCTTCATTTATGTCTTCTTTTTTATAATTTGTATTATGAATTTTATTTATTTCTTCAAGTTTTAAAAGTTTCTGTGTTTCATCGAGTTTGTAATATTTCAAAAAATCTTTGGTTTTCTTAAATACATTGAATACCGGTTCGTCTTTAAATATTTTTCGAGCAATTTTAAATGAACCTTTCTTAAATTGAGGTATTACTATTCCCAAAGAAATCCCAAGGCAAGAAATTTGGTATAAAAATTCTTTCATTGCAGAATATTTTTTTGTTTTTGGATCTATATTTTTATCAAGAAGTATAAATCCAGGACGACCTATGGTTTTTAAACCTGTTTCAATGGATACTTGTGCTGCGGTATTTTGTGTTAGAGCATACAGAGTTTGGCTGGATAAAATTGAACCTATCATATTTTCAGCCCTCCTCTGTTAGTAAATGTGTTCATAGAATATTTATGATAATTGCCTTTAAAATTATAATTATGTAAAACAGTTGTGGTTAGTTTTGTTTCTGGTTCAACTTTTTTATTTTTGCTAAAAATTAGGTCTGTAAAAGGTTTAACAAATAAAGAGCAGCCTGCTGGAATTATTGCAAGAGCAGCCGTACATACTCCTAAAAATCGCAGATTTGTTTTTGCTCTTTCTACTTTTACCGGATTGCGGAATAATTTGCTTCCTCCCCAAGCAGCAAGTTCTCCGCATGCCCAGTATGTAGGAACGGCGACTACTTCTGTTAAAAATTCTCTCAAAGCGGCATATTTTTTTGTTTCGGGTGCTTCTTTTTTATCAGTAAGAGATGTTATCGGTTTGAAAATTCCATTAGTCACCGCCACCGCCATTACTGTGTAAGTTGCTTTGTTATTTTTGCCAAGTGACTCACAAGCTTTCTTGGCATTTTTTATAATAGATTCTTTTAATGACATTACTATATGCTTAAAAAATAAAAGTCCGGTTCATGCAGTTCCGTTCTTTATTATAAATTAAAAATAAAAAAATTTGCTACTGCCGATAAAGATTATTAATACTTAAAACAAGTTGTTTCATGATCATTTACTATACCTATTGCCTGCAAATAAGAGTAAATAATAACGGTTCCGACGTATTTCATTCCACGTTTTTTTAAGTCTTTTGAAATCTTATCTGATAGCGGAGTGGATACTTCAAATTTGTCGTCCTTGTTTTTTATAATTTCACCTTTTGAGAATCCCCAGATATAATTTGAAAAACTTCCGTATTCTTTTTGAATTTCCAAGAATATTTTTGCATTGTTGATGGCAGCATTAATTTTCCCGCGGGATCTGATTATACCTTCATTTTGGAGGAGTTCGTTTATTTTCTTTTCATTGTATGAAGCAACTTTTTCAACATCAAAATTATCAAATGCCAGTCTAAATGCATCACGCTTTTTTAGGACGATGAACCAGGACAAACCCGCTTGAAACGACTCTAAAATAAGAAGTTCAAAGAGTTCATGATCATCATACTTTGGAACACCCCATTCCTCATCGTGGTATTTTTTATACAATTCAGAACTTTCATCTACCCAAAAACATCTTTTCATAGATACTATTTTATAATAGTATATTTCATGTTTCAATATTTAGATATATAATCTTATTAACAGAATTGGTGGTGTTAAAAATGGACAATAAAAAGAAACTCTGTTTAGTTGCATCGATGGTATTATTGGGAACTGTTTGTACGGTTTACGCTCAAAACAGCATACCTGAAACAGCAATTGTTCAAGATGAAAATATAAAGGTGAATAAAGAAACTTATGAAAAAGCTATCGAGGCAATTAACAAAAAAGATTTTCAATCTGCGATTGTTTATTTAACTGCCTATATAAATTCAAAACCAAGAAAATACGAAGCTTATAAATATCGTGGAGATGCTTTTTATGCACTGAGACAGTACAATTTAGCAAAAAACGACTATCAGACAGCGGTGGATTTAAAAGCTGCCGATGACAAATTTATGACTAATACCAAGTATATTAGTGCAGTTGTTTTGGGAGCAGATAAAACAGAACAACTCCAAAATCCGGAATTGGGAGTTTTATATTCAAAACTTATGTATGCTCAAAAGGCATTGAATGATAATTCGTATGAATTGTCTTACGCAAAAGCTGTTGAGTATAATTCTCATATTTATTTGCCACAACCTAAGAAAAATGAAATATCTCAAATTAATTGTCCGCAAAAATATGGTAAAATTTTAAACCCTGAAGGGGTGGATGTGTATATTTATGGTGCAATTGAGGATATAGAAAAAGAAAATTACCGCGACGCAGTGTTTAAAAGCCAGTACGTAATTTCTAATTATCCCGAATACTATATGGGCTACTATTTGAATGGTGTTGCTCTTGAAGGTTTGGAAAAAGAAGACGATGCAATTATAGCATTTGAAAATGCGTTGAAAAAAAATCCGTATGATTTCGAGTCTATGGCAAGTCTTGGTAATATTTATTTTGACAAAGCACAAACTACATTTTCACAAGAAGATGCAAGAAAATCCATAAGTTATTTTAATCAGGCACTAAAGTACAATAAAAATTGCTATTTATATTATTTTTATATCGGGATGAATGAGCTGCAATTGGGTAATGTTGATGTAGCTATTCTGAATTTTAATAAGGCTGTAAAATTAAAAACCAATGATTATAACAGTTTGTATTACAAACTTATCGCACAATATATAAAAGGTGATTATCCTGAGGTTTTGGATGGTGCGACTAAATTATTATACAAAAGAGTTTCGAATTATAATTCTGTTCTTTATTTAAGAGCTTTAACAAACTACAAGAAAAATGATTTTGAAAAATCAGTAGCTGATTTGGACACAATATTGAGTAATATTAATGATATTTATAATGCTGATGTAAGGGTGCTTTCTTCAAAAGAAAAAACTCTCGAAAATTATGTTTACTATTTGAAAGCTCTAATAGATATTGCAATGGGAGATGGAGCAAAATCTGATCTTGAAAAAGCATATCAAAATCCTATTATTGCCCAATTAGACAAAGCTAAAAATGCCCTGAAACCTTATGAACAAATTCTTTCAAAAGAAAAACTTACTACAGAAGATTACAATAAATTTAAAGCATTTTATGAAACCGGATTTGTAAAGCTGCTGTCTTCAGGAGCTATTATTACAGTAGAAGATATTGATAATCAATATGATTATATCAGAACTACTTTTGATGATATGGGATTATGCTTTGTTTACAAAAATCCTGATTATCAATTGACAACTATCAAAGATTATCCATATAAAAAATATTATTTTAAATTATCAGAATCGGCAGTTGAACAGCTGGAAGCTTCTCAGGAAACTAGAGACGATGTAGCAAAAACGATTGAGGCAACTCCGGAAGTTAAATTAAAAACCACCACATCACAAGAAGATACTCTTGCATCGGTTAATGAATCTTCTTTAGCTCAAATGCTTGCAACAAATTCTTTATTAGATGATTCTTCATCCGCTAATAAAGGCGATATTACTGTTCCTGATAATGTTAAACAAGAAGTTGTGAATGATACGGTTGAAAAAGAAAAACCATCCGCTATAAATGAGGAAAATGCCGAGAATTTAAAAAAGATAATCGAAGAAGAAAATAAAACATCTTTACCAGTAACAGAAAAACAGGCACAAGTAGATCCTTCCTTATTGCCAAAAGTTGATCCTGAAATTGAAAAAGATGCCGAAATTATTACCTTAAAACCTGCTGAACCTCAAAATTCGGAAATTCCTGATATAGGTTTAAGACCAAAAGTTGATATTCAACAGGTGTCTGAAAAAGACTTATTAAAAGAAACAAAAGCAGCTGCAAAAGAGTTTAAAATGCAGCAAAAAGCCGAAAAACTTAAAGCTCGCGAAGAATTAAAACTGCAAAAGGTTCAACAAAAAGAACAGGCAAAGATTCTGAAACAGCAACAGAATGAGCAAGAAAAATTAGAAAAAGAACAAGTAAAACTTCAAAAAGCTAAAGAAAAAGAGCTTTTAGCTGTTCAAAAAGCTCAATCAAAAGCCGAATCAAAAGCCGAAAGAGAAAAAAAAGCTATTGAAAAAGCTGCTCAAAAAGAAGCATTAAAAGTTCAAAGAGCATTAGAAACTGTAGATAAAGCTGTTAATGATAAACAGGAAGAAACAAAAGAAGTCAAAAAGACAATCATTAAACAACTTCCCCGCTAAGTCGTTTCTGATTTTGTTGCTGCATAATTGTCATTTTAATTGACAAAGCCCTTCGTGTTCCTTTATAATTATTAAAGGATACAGACCTTATGGAGAGAGTATGAAATTTAAAATGACAAGAAAAAAACTTGCAGCTGTTGTACTGTTAATAATTATATTGCCTATCATTTATAACAAAACTTCCGGTTTTGTCACCGGTATGATTCAAATGCAGATGATGAAAATGC
The DNA here is from genome assembly GCA_017471365.1 of bacterium. Lineage (GTDB taxonomy): Bacteria > Cyanobacteriota > Vampirovibrionia > Gastranaerophilales > Gastranaerophilaceae > Zag111. The sequence goes on along the minus strand of JAFUUC010000002.1, from coordinate 40,956 downwards.
CAAAAGAAGTTGTTGCCGGTCACCCGGAAAATGTTGAGACTAACATAAGTGCTGAAGCAACCGGTAGGGTTGAAGCAAAATATTCTATTGATGTTATGGCTCGTGTTTCCGGTTTCCTGAATAAAAAATATTTTAATGAAGGTGATTATGTAAAAAAAGATCAGGTATTGTTTCAAATAGATCCTCAAGAATACCAGCTTGAAGTTCGGAATTCTCAGGCAAATGTAAATCAATACGAAGCACTATTAAAAAATTCTCAACAGGAATTAAATAGGGCAAATGCCTTGATTAAAGAAGATCTTGTTAGTCACTCGTATGTTGACCAGAGTGTTGCTGATAGAAACCAAAATCAAGCACTTTTAGACGCAGCAAGACAAAAATTGCAGCTTGCAAAAGTTAATTTGAGCTACACAACTATAAAATCTCCGGTCGATGGCAGAATTGGTAAAGTTAATATAACGGAAGGAAACTATGTCACTTTGACTTCAGGTCCTTTGGTTAATGTTTCGAGTATTGATCCGGTTTATGTAACTTTTAGTTTAAGAAGTTCTGATTTTATAAAACTCTTAAAAGCAAGTGATAACTTGAAAGACGTGGAAGTAAAAGTTCAGTTTGAAGATGGAAATTGGTACAAAAAAATTGGTAAATTAGATTTTATAGATAACCAGATAGATAAAAATTCCGGATCCATACAAATGCGAGCAACTTTTGAGAATCCTGATGGTTGGCTTGTTCCGGGGAATTACATGAAAGTTTCTCTTGTAGCACCCCAAAAAGTTCAGTTTATCACTGTTCCTCAAGCTTGTACAAAGGGGGATGCAATGAGTGGTTATTATGTTTGGACGATTGATAAAGATAATAAAATTGTCCGAAAAGATATAACCGTTTCTGATGTAATTGACAACAACTGGATTGTTGAAAGCGGACTTGAACTAACCGATAAAGTAGTAATTTCAGGAGTTCAAAGCATCAGGCAGGAAGGTCAAAAAGTAAAAACTATAACGGCTGAAGAATATCAAAAGAAGTTGGAATCAAAATAATGAAAAAAATATTGGACAAGGCAAAATTATACTTTTTTATACTAAAACCACGTTTTGCACTCGTTATATCGATCTGTATTGTTATTATGGGTTTGATATCTCTTGCAAGCTTAAAACAAGAAAGTTATCCAGATGTAACGCCGCCGCAAATTATGGTTAGTGCAAACTATATGGGTGCCAGTGCAGAAGTTGTTGAATCAACCGTCGCAACTGTTCTTGAACAAAAATTGAATGGGGTTGAAAATTTAACCTATATGACTTCCACGTCATATGACGGTATGTACCAGTTGAGAATGTATTTCAAAGTTGGTTCAGACAAAAACGTTAACCTTATGAATGTTCAAAACCGTATTCAGCAGGTTCAATCACAATTGCCGGAAGATGTTCAAAGAACCGGTGTTACGGCAATAAGTCGATCTTCAGGATCAGGAGCGGTGATTTTAACTTTATTCCCTGAACGTGGTAATTGGTCGCAACTGGATTTGACCAATTACGGATCAATTTATGTGAAAGATGAATTGAAACGTGTTGATGGTGTTGCGGACGTAGATGTTTATGGTGCTGGCGATTATTCAATGAGAATTTGGTTAGATCCGCAAAAAATGGCGGGTTTAAACATTTCTACAAGCGAAGTTCGTGCGGCTATTAATGCTCAGAATACGCAAGTTACGGCAGGAGCATTAGGTCAAAGACCAACAGATGATGAACAAGCTTTGCAAATTACATTGAAAACGAAGGGTAGATTGCAAGATGTTAAAGAATTTGAAAATATAATAATACGTTCAAATATTGATGGTTCAAATGTCAAAATTAAAGATATCGCAAAAGTTGAACTCGGTGCTCAAACCTACCAAAATTTAGGGTTAGTTAACGGTAAGCCTTCTGCTGTTATTGTAATTTCTCAACTTCCGGATGCGAATGTTATTAATATGTCAAAGGCCGTTCATAAAAAAGTTGATGAGTTAAATTCCAGAATGAGTAATGGTCTAAAAATTATCACAATTAAAGATGATGCGGATTATATTCATGAGTCTATGTCAGAAGTTGAATTTACTATTCTTTTAACAGCTTTGATTGTTGTATTGATTATTTATCTTTTTCTCGGAGATGGAATGGCAACGCTTGTTCCTTGTGCAACTATTCCTGTATCTTTAATTGGGACTTTCTTCGCATTAAAAGCTTTAGGGATGTCAATAAATTTGCTTTCATTGTTTGCACTGGTGCTGGCAGTTGGTGTTGTTGTTGACGATGCTATTGTTGTAATCGAAAATGTAAAGCGTCACGTTGATGAAGGAAAGTCAGCGATTGTTGCTACTCAATTGACAATGGAAGAAGTTGGACCGTCGCTTGTTGCAATGGCAATGGTTTTGATGGCAGTATTTGTTCCTATCATATTTATGGGCGGAATGACCGGTGTTATGTATAAACAGTTTGCGGTTTGTATTGCTGTTTCAATTGCAATTTCTGCGATTTGTGCATTATCTTTGTCTCCAGCTATGTGTTCACATTTTCTGGGAAGAAAAGATGATAAGCTTGTGGACAACAAAGATCATTCTTTAGGCTGGCGATTAAAAAGACTTCAAAAACGTATTGGTATGAGAACTTTGAGAATTGTTGTTCAATTCAACAAAATGTTTGATAGACTTGAAAATTTTTATATGGAATATGTTGAAAAGTTTGTTTATAATAAAAAACTCGTTATAAGTTTTTATATCGGAATAATTTTATTAACAATGTTTGCTTTTAGAATCACATCAACAGGTTTTATTCCGGATGAAGATCAAAAAGTTTTGCTAGCAACAATTACTTTGCCGGATGGAGCATCTTTACCTAGAACTGAGGAAATATCCCGAAGATTTGTTGCTCAGGTTAGTGAAATTGACGGTGTGGATAAAGAAAGATTTACAGTTTTTGGCGGAAACGGTGCCTCAAATTCTTCGACTGCAATTATTTTGCTCAAGGATTATAAATACCGTAAAATCGGTCCATTAAGATGGATAAAAAGAAAAATACAAGGACGTCCGACAGATTTGTCACATACAGCTATTTTGAATAAAATCAGAGTTATTGCGGCAAATACAAAAGATGCGTCTATTATGGCATTTTCCCCTCCTGCGATTATGGGTATGAGTATGATGGGTGGCTTTGAGTATCAGATGCTTTCTCAGGGTGAATATACTCCACAGGAAATGGAAACATGGGCTAATAAACTTATTGCGGAAGCTAATCAGGATAAAACTTTATCTAACGTAAATACCACTTTTCAGGCTAACGTTCCTCAATATATTCTTGATATTGATTATGCAAAAGCACTGGCTCAAGACGTAGATTTGCAAGAACTTTATGCAACTTTGGCATCAATGCTTGGAACATATTATGTTAATGATTTTAATAAATATGGACGTGTATTTAAAGTTGAATTGCAGGCTCAAAGTCGTTTTAGAGATAAAGCAACAGATTTGCAAGGAATTTATGTTACGAATAAAAAAGGTATTCAAGTTCCTGTGTTGTCTATAGTATCACTTCGTCAAACAATAGGTACTGCTTCTATTACAAGATACAACCTTTATAAATCTGTACAAATTCAAGGTCAGCAGGCTGCCGGTAAGAGTTCCGGAGATGCGATGAATGCAATGGAGGAAGTTTCAAAACGAGTTCTTCCATCTGATATGACTTTTGATTGGTCGGGTACTTCTGCTCAAGAAAGGGAGGCATCCGGACAGACTGTTATGATAGTAGCATTTGCTCTTATATTTGTATATCTTTTTCTTGTTGCGTTGTATGAAAGTTACACAATACCGTTTGCAGTATTGTTAATTTCTCCGGTCGCAGCTTTAGGTGCTTTGATATTTCAGTTGATGATAAATCAGGCTTTTGATATTTATTCTCAAGTTGGTATGATTACATTAATTGGTTTAGCGGCAAAACAATCAATATTAATTGTTGAATTTGCAAAAATAGAACACGAAGAACACGGTTTAGGCATAAAAGAGGCTGCACTAAAAGCTGCAAAACTTCGTTTTAGAGCAATAATGATGACGGAGTTAGCTTTTATTATCGGAGTATTACCAATGATTTTTGCATCCGGTGCGGGTGCAAATTCAAGAATTTCAGTTGGATCAACTGTTTTTGGCGGTATGGTGGCAGCAGCGACTTTGGGTGCTGTCTTGACTCCGGCATTTTATGTTATCGTACAGGAATTTGTTGATAAATTTCCTAAACATGAAATTACCGATAAAGATTTGGAGATATGATTATGAGAAAAATTTTAAATATACTTTTGGTAATATTTGTCTTTGCAACCGGAACAGTATCTTATGCTAAAAAGAATAAAGAAGTTCAAAAGCCTGTTCAAATTGTAAAACCGGATAATTCTAAAGTTAATCGTAAAACAGAACTTAAAAAATTAAATTTGAATGCTAAACAAAAAGCAAGTTCATCGCAAGAAGCAGAGGGAATGTATGAAACAAAATTTCCGGTTATTGACAGTAATATTAAATACAATGATGTTTCTGTACCGGATGAGGTCTCTTTGGATGATTGTATAAAACTTGCGATTACTCATCATCCTTTAATAATGTCTGTTATAAGTAATTCAGAAATTTATAAATCACGTGTAGGTCAAGCTTGGAGTAATTATTTTCCTACGTTGTCTGCCGGAATAAGTTATTCGAGAAACGATATGTTTATGACAATGGGCGGTGCTATGGCTAGATTGATTCCGCAAAAATACAACATGTATTATGTCCCGACTTTGTCAGCGAATATGCTTTTATTTGATTTTGGAAAGACTAAGGCTGCGGCTGATACTGCTCAAAAAACTTATGAATCATCAAGATTTGATGCAGAAACTGCGATAGAAAATGTTGTTTATAATGTAAAAGTTGCTTATTACAATATGCTTTTTGCCAAAATTCAAAAGTCTGTTTATGAGGAAACGGTTAATGATTATGAACTTCAATTAAAACAAGCAAGAGCATATTATGACATTGGTAAAAAAGCGAAAATAGATGTGACATATGCTGAATATAATTTAGGAAAAGCACAGCTTAATTTAATTAAAGCAAAAAATACCCTTGAATTAGCTGCGGTTGAATTGGCAAATGCGGTTGGAATACCAGAATTGGCAGGAGTTGTGTTAACAGACGAACTTAATAATAAAGAATATGCCGTAAATTTTGAAGATCTCATTCAAACCGCACAGGCATCACGCCCATCTTTATTATCTGCGAAAAAGAGAGTTGATGCAGCGGAGATGAATTTACGTAGTGCAAAAAGGGCATTTACTCCTGATGTTGGGGCATTTGGTTCATACCAATATGGAGGTCGCGAAATTAATAGCGATTACGGTTATCAATTTGGTGTACAGTTACAGTATTCAAATATGAATTTAATGTATTTAAAAAAACAGGTGGATGAAGCAAGTGCAACATTGAAAAAATATGTTGCGGATTATGAGCAAGAAAAGCAAGATGTGTATCTTGAGGTAAAAAGTGCATATATAAATTTGTTAAATTCACATGATGGTATAGCAGTATCTAGACTAGCGATGCAAGCAGCAAAAGAGCAACAATATCAAGCTTTTAGACGATATCAAGTTGGACTTGGCGATGCGATCGAGTTTAAGGATTCAGAGAACACATATTTAAACGCTCAATTGGATTATTATAATACGTTGCTTCAATATAATACAAATGCCGCTGAATTGGAGAGAGTTGTTGGAGCACCAATTAAGGGTTCTGATAAGGATTTATAGCAATCTCTTGACAAATTTGATTTATTACATAGAATAGAGTTACACGAAGAAAGATTGTTTTGGAGGAGTGCCAGAGCGGTTGATCGGAGCGGTCTTGAAAACCGTCGAACGTGCGAGCGTTCCGTGGGTTCGAATCCCACCTCCTCCTCCATTTTTCTAATTGTAGAAGTGTTTTTATGCTTTGACAATTGAATATGGGCATGTGGTGGAATGGTAGACACGCTAGTCTTAGGAACTAGTGCGAAAGCGTGGGAGTTCGAGTCTCTTCATGCCCATGAATAAAAGACGGTGACTTTTGTTACCGTCTTTTATCCTTTGTTTGAGTGAGATGAGAAGCTTTGTTTGGGAGTTTGAGCGAGTTGCGAGCAGAGGGCGGAGCCTATTTTGCTTGTGGCTGAAAGCCACAAAAAGCAAAATGCGTAGTCCAGTTTATTGCGAGCAACTCAAGACAGTCTCTTCATGCCCAAACTTAAAAGAGGGTTAAGACAAAAAGTCTAACCCTCTTTTAAATTAGCAATCAGACACTCGTTGTATTTCTGTTTTGTTGAAACAGAAATACTCTCGTCAGCCGATAAATCGGCATACTTGATTTGTACGTTTCGAGCTTCCTGCTCTCAACTACAACTCAAGCATCTTCATGCTCATGAATAAAGGACAGGATAAGAATTTTATCCTGTCTTTTATTATGTTTGTTGATTTTTAGTAAGTTCGAGAATTCCAAAATTAAGCAACTTTAAGTTCATAGCCGAGTTCTTGAAATATTTTTGCAATTGTCGAAAATTTTGGTTCTTTTTCTGATTTAAAAATACTATAAAGGTGAGTTCTGCTCATGCCGACTTTCTTCGCAAATCCTGCGATTGTATCCTTTGCTTTAATTACAATTTCTAACGCACGATAGAATGAATTAAAATCGCCGTCCTCTAAATAGTCTTTTAGACATGAATTTAAGTATAACTTAATATCTTCATCAGATTTTAAGTTATTAACTATATAACTTTCTAAATCTATTGTATTTTTAAGTTTTTTCATTGTATATTTCTCCATTCTTGAAGTATTTCTTTTGCTTTTTGGATATCTTTGCTTTGTGTTGATTTATTCCCGCCTGTTATTAATAAGACAACAATATTATCAATTTCTGCGTAATAAATTCTGTAACCTGAGCCAAATTTCAACCTAAGTTCAGATATTTCATTATCAATTCTCTTATGGTCGCCAAAATTGTTTTCTAATAATCTCGTTAACCTCGATTGAATACGAGATTTTGTAACTTTATCTAATGATTCAAGCCAATCAATAAATGGACTTTTGCCGTTAGATAGTTGAACAATTTTTACAATTCTTTGCTCCATATTAATAGTGTACTCTATAGCAGACATTTTGTCAAGAAGCTTTGTTTGGGAGTTTGAGCAATGGGATTTAATGTCCGCTTTGGTCGGAAAGGCATTCTCGTCATTGCGAGCGAAGCGTGGCAATCCATTTGAGTTTTAGCTGTTGAAAGTCGTTTGAATATTCAAAAACTAGATGAACCATAACGAACTTTGTTTGGACTTGAACGGACATTGAAATTTTAGCAAATTAGCAAAATCCAGCCACAATCTAAATCTCAGCCAATAAAAAATCATCCGTTTTGGTTCGGTTTCAAATTGTTGGGCAAGTATGCCCAACCTACTGCTCTTGCGACTCAAAGCAACTAAAAGCAAAATAGGCAGATCCGTTTATTGCGAGCAACTCAAGACTGTATTGGCGGCATAATTGATTTTTTATGTTAAAATACACATAAATAAAGGAGTTTACTGTATGCGTATACCCAGACAATATCGAGTATTAGGAATGGCTGCTTTAGCTTGGACTCTTATTGCTGTTGCACAAAGATCCTGTGATAATCATTACAAAAAAGAGTATCAACAGGAAATTGAACACGTTGATCCTAATCGTTATCGCAGAGTAATGGAGCAAACCGGAGGGAAATATCATGATGTTTGGCGTAGAGAATATTTGCAAATGAAAGATTCCCTCAGAACAGACAGCTTTTATAAAGAAGGCTATAAAGCCGGACAGCAAAGTATAAGAGATAGTTTAAATAAAATAAGAATAACTAATATTAAAAGATTTGTAAAATAAAAAATTGAATTATAAAAACCGGAATAAATTTATTCCGGTTTTTGTTATTATCTTATAAAGTTTGTGAATACGGTATCTTCTTGCTTTGGCATAGGGATTCCGGCTTGATCTGCTGCTTGTTTGCACTTTAGATGCCAGGCCATGTTACGAGCAAGTATTCTCATGTTTTGAAGTCCTTCCTTGTCTTCAAGAACCTGTTCAGGTGTAGCTCCGTGAACCATATTCCAGTATCTGCCGGAAATTATAGGCATTTGGGTTATAGTAAAGTACTTATTTAATTGATCAAAGGTCGCAGTTGTCCCGGCACGTCTTGCACTTACTACTGCTGCACCCGGTTTGTGTAAGAATACGTCGCCTCTGCCGGACTGGAATGCAGTAAAGAATGCTCTGTCTAGGAAAGAAACTGCACCACCGCAAGCTGAAGCATAATGAACAGGTGAACCAATAATAAATCCGTCAAAATCTTTTGCATAATCAATGAAGTCATTTACTTTGTCGTTAATTACACAGCGTCCAATTTTTCCACAAGCATAACAAGCTCTACAACCAGCAATTGGGTCAATACCAATCTGGAAAATTTCAGAATCGATCCCTTCTTCTTTCAAAGTTTTAGATATTTCTGATAAAGCGGTGTATGTACAACCGTTTTTGTGTGGTGAACCATTGAATAATAATACCTTCATTTTGTCTCCTTTCTAAAATAATCCTGTCTTAATATGTGGAACATATGGAGCTTCTAGAGCTTTTATTGTTTCATCGCTAAGTTTGATATCGATAGCTTGCACAGCTTCTTCAACGTGCCTTGCTGAAGTACAACCAACTATTGGTGATGTTACATATGGTTTTGATAACATCCAGGCAAGTGAAACTTGTGCCATTGAATATCCGAGTTCGGAGGCGATTTTTTCAAGATTATCAACAACCACTTTGTCTTGAGTATCTGTTGCACCCCATACCACAGGTGACACTGCATCAACTTTGTTTCTTTCAGTAATTGTTCCCCAAGGGTGGGCACATCTTCCACCTGCTAGTGGAGACCAAGGAATTACGGCTATTTTTCTATCCTGACAAAGAGGCATCATTTCACGTTCTTCTTCTCTATATATGAGATTATACTGGTTTTGCATAGATACAAATTTTGTCCAGCCGTTTCTTTCAGCAATTTGATTTAACCTTTCAAACTCCCAGGCAAACATTGTTGAAGCACCAATATATCTTGCTTTACCGGATTTTACGACGTCGTGCAAAGCTTCCATAATTTCTTCCATTGGTGTTTCGTGGTCAAGTCTGTGAATTTGATAAAGGTCAACATAATCAAGTCCTAACCTCTTTAAAGAATGGTCAATTTCAGCCATAATATTTTTACGAGAAGATCCGGCTCCGTTAGGTTTGCCCTCTCTCATTGCGAAGTGTACTTTAGTCGCAACAACTATTTCATCACGGTCAAGACCATACTCTCTGATTAATTTACCGGTAATTTCTTCCGAAGTTCCGAGTTGATAAACATTTGCAGTGTCAAAGTAATTGATACCTAAATCAATAGCTTTTTTGAAAATTGGTTTAGAAGCTTCAAAGTCTTTAGCCCAAGGAAAAACTCCATTTTCTGAACCAGGTTTGCCAAAACTCATGCAACCAAGACAAATCCTTGAAACATCAACACCGGTGTTTCCTAATTTTACATATTGCATAATAACCTCCTTACGTACCTATACTAAAAGTAATAGGGAAAAATTGCAAATATTAACGGTATATAAAAATTAACAAATGCTTTCATTTTATCGTGTTTTTGCTATCTTAGGGCAAGGAGAGTATTTCTTAGTTTTTAGTTTTATGGAAAAAATAATTCATTACTTTTTTGATAATGTTGATATATGGGAAAAGGGTGATAATTCAATTTTCCGTCTTTGTTATGCATCGTGGTTAAAATATTGCCCTGATTATAAAATAAAACTTTGGCATTGTGAAATGTCGGAATTTCAGCAAATGCTTAAAGATTCAAAATTTTTGAGAGAATGTTATAAGCGAAAAATGTGGGCTTTTGTTGCGGATTATGTGAGACATTATGCTTTATATCATTATGGGGGAATTTACCTTGATACGGATGTACAGCTTGTAGGTAATTTTGATAAATATTTGGATAAACCGTTTTTCTGTAGCATAGAAGGTGATATTTTAAACGGTGAAAATATTTTAGAATCTGCTGTTATGGGCGGCGAAAAAGGGCATATTATGTTTAAAACTTCATTGGATTTTTACAATTCGGATGAAGTTTTCAAGGTGGATTATTTTATTGATCCGATTTTGTTGTCTAAACATTTAAAAAAACTTACGGGGTTTAATAGAATTTCGTATAACGAAGGTTATGACGAGTTGGCTCAGAAGTATTACAATCCTGAGGTTTGGACCAATAAACTAGATAAAATAGATTTATATAAAAATCAAAAAATTTATGAAAATTCTCAATATGGAATTTTTGTTTATCCTTGCGAATATTTTTGTCCTTCCTGGAATGAATTTAAAATGGATGCTTTTAGTGAAAATACTGTAGCAATTCATTGGAACCAAGCTTCCTGGTGGGGCGAAAAAATGCAAAAAAATATTGATGAGGTTGAATCTTTCAGGTATAGTTGTTTGTGTAAAAGATTTTTATACAGAAAAGCAAAGTTTATTGCAAAGTTGTTAACGTTTTTTGTGCCGATTAAAGGTTGTAGACGCAGATTAAGAGAAAAAATAGAAGGTTTTTTAAGGGGTAAATGCTAAAAATATTATTTGATGCAACGATGTTACAAATAGGTTTTGAAAAAACGTCTGCAAGAAGTGGGCTGTATTTTGTTGCATTTAATGTTTTAAAAGAACTTACTAAAACTCAAAATGTTACTTTGTCTTGCACTGAAAAAGATAAAGAAATAATTGAAAAAGTTGTAAAAAAGTATTTACCGGATTTTGATTTTGAGTTCTTTGTTTGGGATAAAAAAAATCCGATTGTAAAATCGTATGAAAACTATAAATTCCGCAGGACAAAAGCTCGTGATAATAAGAAATATTTTAAAAAGTTTATATATCAAATTTTATCTGGTTTTCTTTCGCCTTTTGTAAAATTAATTCAAAAAAATAAATATAAAAACTTTGATGTATATTTTTCGCCGGTACATTGTATTCCGCAGGAAGTTGAAAATGCATCTAACCTTGATAGATATCTTATATTATATGATTTAATTCCGGTATTGTTCCCCGAATTTTATCCTCACCATGACAAGAATAGTTGGCATGCAAGATTATTAAATTCTTTAAATTCAAAGGACTATTATTTCCCGATTTCAGAATGTACAAAAAGAGATTTTCTTACGCATTTTTCGATTATTAATCCTGATCATGTAAATTCAATTTTGCTGGCGAGCGATGAACATTTTAAACCTCAAACGCTTGAAAGAATTAGAGAAGTTAAGGGGAAATACAATATACCTGAAAATGCAAAATATGTGTTTAGCTTATGTACACTTGAGCCTCGCAAAAATTTAATTAGAGCTGTTAAGACATTTATACATTTTCTTCAAAAAAATAATATTGAGGATTTGTATTTTGTTTTGGGGGGTGGCTCTTGGGAAAATTTTTTGTTTGAGTTAGAAAAAGAATTTAGTAATTTTGACAATTACAAAGACAAAATTTTAAGGGCGGGATATGTTGAAGACGAGGATTTGCCGGCATTATACAGTGGTGCTGAGTGGTTTGTTTACACTTCAATGTATGAGGGTTTTGGTTTACCTCCTTTGGAAGCTATGAGTTGTGCTTGTCCTGTTGTGGTGTCAAATTCATCATCTTTACCGGAGGTTGTGGAAGATACTGCTGTCATGGTAGACTGGAACAGTGACGAGCAGCATGTAGAAGCTTACGAAAAGTATTATTTTAATTCTAAGCTGCGTGAAGAAAATAGAAAAAGGGGATTTGAAAGATCTAAAGAATTTTCATGGGGAAAAACCGTTAAAAATATAGTAGATATAATGTATAAAAATGAGGAAAAAAGGAGAAAATTATGACACAAAAAACAGCTATGATTACTGGTATTACCGGGCAAGATGGCGGATATCTTGCGAAATTCTTGTTGGGAAAAGGATACAGGGTTATTGGTTTGTACAGACGCGGTGCAACTGATACTTTCTCAAAATTGAGAGAACACGGGATTTTTGATCAGGTTGAACTTGTAGATTTTGAGTTGTTAGAATTTTCAAATATTTGTAGACTTTTGAAAAATTATCAGCCGGATGAATTTTACAATTTGGCAGCTCAATCTTTTGTCGCAGCTTCTTGGGCTGAGCCGGTTTATTCAGCTCAGGCTGACGGTATGGGACCATTGTATATTTTAGAAGCAATAAGAGAATTTTCACCAAATACAAAATTTTATCAGGCTTCAACTTCTGAAATGTTTGGAAAAGTTCAAGCGATTCCACAATGCGAAACTACTCCGTTTTATCCGAGAAGTCCATATGGTTGTGCAAAATTAATGGCACACTGGATGACCGTAAATTATAGAGAAAGTTTTGGTATTTTTGCTTGTTCAGGTATTTTGTTTAACCATGAAAGTCCTATGAGAGGAAAAGAGTTTGTTACAAGAAAGATTACAGACCACTTTGCTCAGCTTGTGACCGGCAAAACTGATGCTCCTTTAGAACTGGGTAACCTTGATGCCAAAAGAGATTGGGGATTTGCAGGTGATTATGTTGAAGGTATGTGGTTGATGCTTCAACAGGAAAAACCTGATACATATGTTCTTTCAACAGGTGAAACTCATCCGATCAGGGATTTTGTCGAAGTTGCTGGAAGAGTGGCAGGATTCGATATTGAATGGCAGGGTGAAGGTGTTAATGAAGTTGGTGTTGACAGAAAAACCGGTAAAACTGTTGTTAAAGTTAACCCTAAATTCTTCAGACCTGCTGAAGTTGATATCCTTATCGGTGATCCTTCAAAAGCTGAAAAGATTCTTGGTTGGAAAAGAAAAGTTTCCTACGAAGGACTTTGTAAGATGATGATGGAAAAAGATATTGAACGCATGAAAAGTGATAAATTATCTTTAGTATAAAGAGGGTAAAATCTTGAAATTAAAGGAAATTTTAGGTTTTAAAAAAACGGTTTCTAATTGCAAGATTAAACGTTATATTTTTGGTATCCCATTTGTAAAAGTCAAATGGGATACTGGAGATATGCAGATTTTTCTTTTAGGACTGAAAATTTTAAAATTTAAGCTTCCGTATTATCAAGATTCTAAAAACCTTAAAGAATTGCAAGAGAATGATTCCAAATATCAATTAAATAAAGCGGTGAAAATACTAAATTTCAGAAATCCTGAGACAAAAAATAAGAAAATTGCAATCTTTTCTGTATTACCTCCTGAAACTACCGGTGTTGCACATTATACTTACAAAACTCATATTGTTGAGCAAGATAAATATGATATTTTTTCTGATATAAAAACTTTTGGTGATTATGATTACTTGCTTGATGATGGTCGAGTTTCAAATGTTTTTCCATTGAGTTTTTATGACAAGGCAAATGAAAAAGAAAAATACGGTTATAGAATTTTTGTTTTGGGTAATAGTTGGCACCACAGGATGATATTGGAAGAAGCTATTAAATCAAAAGGCGACGAAAACAGAGCGTTGTATTTGCATGAAACTTTGTTGACAGGACTTTTCAAAGCTACAAGATTTTGGAGAATTTTTATTAAAGAATGGTATCCGGAATATTTGAAAGATATCGATACAGTTAATTCTGATACTTACAATTTTGCAATGTCTAATAATGTTTTTGGTATTCGTGCATTGATTAATTTAACAGGTATTAGGAAAATTTTTGTCAACAATGAACGGGCAAAAGACCTTATTCAGGCGGAATTAACACCGGAAGAATATGAAAAATTAAACATTGAAGTTATGTTTTTGCCGGTGGAAGAAATCGTTGCAGAAAAGAAAGATCTGAGCAAAGGTAAGTATAAATATGTTGTTGCAAGTTTTGGTGTTCCGGGTAAGTCAAAATTATCAGATGCAATAGTTGAAGCGATTATTTTGCTAAATAAAAAATTTAATAATGCTTATAAACTTATCATTTGCGGATATGAAGCAAACAAGATTGATACCAAAGATTGTGATTTTATTGAAATAGTTGACAGCCCTGAGACTGATCACCTTTATACATTGATGAACTCTGTTGATCTTGCTATTCAATTAAGACCAAATCCGCACGGCGAAAGTTCCGGTTGTGTTTCACAGCTTTTGGGTTTGGGACAGAATATATTGACCAGCAATGGTTTTGTCGCAAAAGATCAAGAACAGTATTGCCATTTAGTAAATGGGGTGGTGTCAGTTGAAGAATTGGCTAAATCGATAGAAAACTCAGTTTCTAATAAAAAGAATTATGATAGTATGTCAATTATAAAAGAATATAGTTTTAGAGCTTTGTCTGAAAAGTTATACAGTTATTTGAGAGGGAATATTTATGATTAATGTATGTTTTATTGCTGATAATAATTATGTTTTGCCAACTATGACGGCAATAAATTCCATTGTGAGTTCTAATAAAAGAGAAGTTAATGTTTTTGTTGTGGCTTGCGAGTTGACTAGACAAAATATTGATCTTTTGGAATCTCTTTCTAAAGATGGTGTTAAGGTTAAGGTTATAGTTATTGATAAAAATCCTTATGGTGAGGTTGGAGAAAGGCATTCGCATGTTTCAAAAGCTGCTATGCTAAAATTCGCTTTGCCGCAAATTTTTAGTGATCTTGATAAAATGTTGTATTTAGACGGTGATATTTTAGTGTTGAAAGATTTATCGAATTTGTACAATGTAGATTTAGAAGATAATTATGTTGCTGCGGTCATTGATATGGCTGGGGAACTTCATTTTAAGCAGCACAGAAGAATAAACACAAAACGTTATTTTAATTCAGGAGTTATGTTGCTGAATCTCAAAAAAATGAGAGAAGATGATATTACTCAAGCTCTTTTAGAAAATAAAAAGAAAGATACACTGAGAACATTTATGGATCAGGATGCATTTAATATTACAATGGACGGAAAAGTTATTTTCTTGTCTCCAGAATATAATATGATGCGTGCTAATTTATTTTCTAATTATATCTATTCAATAAATAAAATTGCAAATTATTATCACACTTCGATATCCGGCATAAAAGATAAAATAAATAATCCGACCATTTTGCATTTAACAAGTAATATTAAACCTTGGAAAACAACTTTGGCTGTTGATTTTGAACTTTGGTTCAAAGAATTGAAAAAGCTTCCTGATTGCGAAATTAAAAATAGACAAATTTATCTTTTGAATAAAGAGCTTCGCAGAAGGAGAAAAGAAAGTTTTATAAAAAATACTCTTCGCTCTGTTTTTTCAGTTAGAAATGACGGTGTAAGAAAAGTTGTTACGATATTGGGATTAAAATTTAAATTTATTAATACACGTTTATTGAGTAAAAAGTACAAAGAATTGAACGTTCGTGTAGAAAATTTGTACAAAGAAATTAGAATGCGTGACAATTTGAGGAATTTTAATAAAGAAAAAGTTGCTTCAGAAATAGAAAACTTCAAAGGTTACGGTTTGAATACGGAAGAAAAAAGAGACAAAAAGATTATTGTTTCAATGACCTCATATCCGGCAAGAATGTACGATGTACATTATGCAATTTATTCATTGCTAAACCAAACATTAAAACCTGACGGTGTTGTATTGTGGTTAACAAGCTCTCAGTTCCCTAATGGAGAAGCGGATATTCCGAAAAAAGTTTTAGATTTGAAGGCGTACGGTTTGACTATAAAGTGGTGTGATGAGTACATAAAAGCTTATACAAAATTAGTTCCTTCATTGAGAGAATTTCCTGAAGATATAATAGTTACGGCTGATGATGATATCTATTATGGTAATGATTGGCTCGAAAAATTGTATAAAGAGTATGAAAGAAGCGATAGAAAAACAATTATTGCCCATAGATGTCATAAAATCTTGATAGATGATGAAAATCAAGAAATATTCCCATATAACAATTGGATATATACAGTTGAGGACGGCAGTACAAGTTATTTAAACTTTTTGACCGGAGTTGGTGGTGTTTTGTACCCGCCGAATACTTTAGCTAAAGATGCTTGTAATTCAGAATTGTTCCGTGAGTTGTCGCCTGTTGCTGATGACATATGGTTCTGGGCAATGGCTGTGTTAAATGATACCAAGATAAAAATTCTGGATCAGCCGAATCAGTTAGTATTTATCAATCCTGATAGGGAGCTAAATTTGAGTGAAGACGGATCTTTGTCAGCTACAAATGTTGCGGCGAATTTTAATGACTACCAGTTGGGAAAAGTTTTGGAAGCTTATCCGTCAATAAAAGAAAAAATATTTAAGGAAAATAAGGAATTGGAGGAATTGAAAGCATGAAAATAACCGTTATAGGAACCGGGTATGTAGGATTAGTTGCCGGAGCTTGTCTGGCTGATATGGGTAATAATGTTATTTGTATTGATAATAATGTTGAAAAACTCAATCAATTAAAAAACGGTATTATACCTATTTATGAACCGGGTTTAGAAGAACTTGTAAAATCTAATGTTTTGGAAAATCGTTTGACTTTTTCTGATGATATTGATAATGCGGTTAAGGTTTCTCAAGTTTGTTTTATAGCCGTTGGAACTCCGCAGGGTGAAGACGGATCAGCTGATTTGCAGTATGTTTTTGAGGTAGCAAAATCTATTGCAAAAGCAATGAACGGTTATAAGGTAATTGTAGATAAATCTACGGTTCCTGTTGGTACAGCAGAAAAAGTAACAGAACTTATAAAAGCGAATACTACATACTCATTTGATGTTGTATCTAATCCGGAATTTTTAAAACAGGGTAATGCGGTAGATGACTTTTTGCATCCGGATAGAGTTATTATTGGTTCAAATTCGGATGAAGCAACAAAAATTATGCAGGAGATTTATTCACCGTTTTTCCGTACGGGGAATAGAGTCATTGTTATGGATGTAAAATCTGCCGAAATGACCAAGTATGCAGCAAATTCATTTCTTGCCGTTAAAATTTCATTTATGAATGAAATAGCTAATTTATGCGAAAAAATCGGTGCGGATGCTGAAATGGTCAGGGTTGGGATTTCTACAGATAGCAGAATCGGTAACAAATTTTTGTTTCCGGGGCTGGGTTACGGTGGAAGTTGTTTCCCTAAAGATGTCAAAGCCCTTGTTAATACTGCCAAGGAAAACCGTTTTGATATGAGTATTATAAAAGCGGCAGACAATGTTAATAAAAAGCAAAGAGTTCTTTTTATCGACAAAATTAAAGCAAAGTTTGGCTCTGATTTAAACGGTAAAGTCTTTGGTGTTTGGGGGTTGGCTTTTAAACCTAAAACTAATGATATGAGAGAAGCCCCGGCGATTACTATCATTAATGCATTGCTCGAAATGGGTGCAAAAGTAAAAGCCTATGATCCAAAAGCTATGGAAACAGCTAAATTTTATTTTGGAGATAAAATTACTTATACAAAAAATTCATACGAAGCTCTTGAAGGAGCAGATGCAATGCTTTTATTGACGGAGTGGAACGAATTTAGACGTCCTGATTTTGAAAGAATAAAGACTCTATTAAAATCTCCTGTAATTTTTGATGGAAGAAATCAGTATGATGCTGTTCGTTTGTCAGAAAAAGGATTTGAATATCATCAAGTCGGAAAGGGAAATTAAATGAAATCTATAATATTAGCAGGTGGTTCAGGAAGCAGGTTGTGGCCTTTATCAAGAGAAATGTACCCGAAACAACTTTTGAACTTCGATGATAATTTAAGTTTGCTGCAAAAAACTTTTATAAGGTTAAATAACTTTACGCAAGCTTCGGATATTGTAACGGTCACTAATGTTAAACATTATCAGGATATAAAGCTGCAACTAAACAAATTAGATAAATCAAATGTTGTTATAGCAGAACCTTTAGGGAAAAATACCGCTCCTGCGATAGCTTGTACCCTTGAATATTTTAAACAAAATGATGGTGGGGATGATGTTGTTTTAATTGTTCCTTCAGATCATCTTATCAAGGATTTTGACGGTTTTAATCGGACTGTTCTTGAAGGTGAAAAGCTCGCAAAAGAAGGTTATATTGTTACATTCGGTATAAAACCGTCTTACCCTGAAACAGGTTATGGTTATATTAAAACTCTTAAACCTTTGCAAACAGGTTATAAAGTAGAAAAATTTGTTGAAAAACCTGACTATGAAACAGCAAAATCTTATATAGAAAGCGGAAATTACTATTGGAATGGCGGTATTTTTATGGCGAAAATATCAGTCCTTTTGGATGAATTTAAAAAATATCAGCCTGAAATTTTTAAAATTCTTGGTAGTTTGGATTTTTCAAAAGATAAGAAAATTAATTACAATATTTATGAGAGCATGCCTTCAATTTCAATAGACTACGCGATTATGGAAAAATCCGAAAAGATTGCTCTTGTAAAATTGCAATCTGATTGGAATGATCTTGGATCTTGGCAGTCGTTTTACGATGTAAAACCAAAAGATAGTGACGGAAATGTTTTGACCGGAAAAGTTATAACGGAAAATGTTCATAATTCTTTTATTTATTCCCAAAAAGAAGTTGTGGCAGTTTCTGATTTAGATAATATTATTCTTGTAGAAACAGAAGATGCGATTATGGCTTGTAAGATGGATAAGTCTCAAAATGTTAAAAAACTCTATGAAAAATTAAAATTAAAGGAAAGCGATACAACAAAACTTCATAAAACAGTGTTTAGACCTTGGGGATATTACACTTGTATGAATAGTGGCGAAGGATATTTAACTAAAACAATTTGTGTATTGCCAAAACAAAAGCTTTCAATTCAATCTCATAATCATCGATCCGAACATTGGGTTGTGTTAGAGGGAAAAGCTCTTGTTATTAAAGAAGATAAAGAATATAATTTGAATGCCGGCGATAGTATTGATATCCCTTTGAAAGCAAAACATTCATTGCAAAATCCTTATGATGAGGATTTAAAAATTATTGAAATTCAACAGGGTGATTATATTTCAGAAGATGATATTATCCGATATGAAGATTGTTATGGACGTGTATAGCTTGTAACTTTTTTTTGTGATAAGATTTTATTGATTGATATTACTGGAGAAAATTTTGTGTTAAATAAAGAACTAATTGATAAAATAAAGAACATGCGTTTTGTTGTGAATTATAAGCGTATGTGGCCATATGTAAAACCGGTATGGTTTAGGGCTTTGTGTTCCATGTTAATTTGTATTCCTATAGGTTCATTGGATGCGGTTATTGCATTAGCATTAAAACCTTATATGGATCTTGTAATGGTTGATAAAAGTATACATTCACCGTGGTATATTCCGTTGGGTATCGTTGCATTTACTTCTATTCAAGGAGCATTGAAGTATTTGTCATCATACCTTTCAACTTGGGTTGGAGGGAAAATTACTCTTGGGCTTAAGTTTGATTTATATAAGAAGTTGTTAACATTACCAACATCTTTTTATGACAAGAAAAAATCCGGTGATGTTGTTTACCAATTTAACAACATGGCAGATTCTGCTTGTTCAGGATTATTAAATAATTTGAGTGTTTTTGTTCAAAGAATATTCTCATCAATTTCATTAATTTGTGTATTATTTTATAATTCCTGGCAACTGGCATTGATTGCAACTGTTGTTCTTGGTTGTGCTTTTGCTCCTGTTGCAAAGCTACAGAAAAGAATTAAGAGTGTAATGGATAAAGCGGTGGTGGCGGATTCGGCGATTATTACTGCATATAACGAGACTTTTGCGGGTAATAAAACAATTACTTCATATAATCTTGCAAAGCACGAAATTAATAAATTCCAGAATATTTTGAGAAATATATTTGGTATTAGAATAAAAATGGTTCAAAAAACTCAGTGGCTTTCTCCAATGATGCACGTAATTGTTTCTGTTGGTATCGCTGCTGCGATAGGTTATGGTAGTCACCTAATTATGTCAGGAACTATTACCAGTGGTAATTTCGTTTCATTCATTACCGCTTTAATTCTGTTGTATACTCCGGTTAAAAATATTGGTAATAATTTAAACTCTGTTCAGTTTTCATTTTTTGCTATAGAAAAAATATTCAATGTACTTGATACAGAACCTGACATAAAGGATAAACCAAATGCAAAAGTTCTTCCTAGAGGAGATTATAAAATTGAATATAAAAATGTTAACTTTGAATATATTCCTAAGGTACCTGTTTTAAAAAACATTAATCTTACGGTTGAAAAGGGACAAACGGTTGCTTTTGTTGGAAATTCCGGTGGAGGTAAGACAACACTTGTAAACTTATTGCCAAGGTTTTATGATATAAAGTCCGGTAGTATTTTAATGGATGGAGTTGATATTCGTGATTATACATTAAATTCTTTGAGGCAAAATATTGCAGTTGTGTTTCAGGATAACTTCTTATTTTCAGGCACGATAAAAGAAAATATTATGCTAGGAAAAGAAAATGCAACAGAGGAAGAACTTCAAACTGCTATTAAAATGGCATATCTCGATGAATTTATTAAAAGTTTGAAAGATGGAATTAATACTCAAATTGGCGAAAGAGGAATTTTGCTTTCAGGTGGTCAAAAACAGCGTGTCGCAATTGCTCGTGCATTTTTGAAAAATGCTCCGATTATTATTCTTGATGAAGCGACTTCTGCTCTTGATAATAAGGCTGAGGCCATTGTACAAAAAGCTATTGACAATCTTATGCAGGATAAGACAGTGTTCGTTATTGCCCACAGGCTTTCTACTGTTCAAAATGCTGACAAGATTGTTGTTGTAAATATGGGCGAAATGGTTGAAATGGGTTCTCATAGTGAGCTTTTACAAATTGAAGGCGGAGCTTATAAAACTTTGTATGAAGCTCAATTTAAGAAAAAACAGGCCGAAACAGTTGCATAATATGAATGAAGTTTTCGATAGCTATTGCCAATTTATAAGAGTTATAACTCAAAGAATAAATACTCACTTTGAAGAACAGAGTGAGTATATTCATTGCAAAGAAGGCTGTAGCTTATGTTGTCGCAATGGTGAATATCCTTGTACGGATCTTGAATCACAATTTTTAAAATTTGGTATGAATTTGTTGCCTATGCAATTGAAAGTTGTCATCGAGGATAATATTCATAATATTAAAAACGAGAAAGCAAAATTTAAAGGAAATACATTTGAATATGTTTGCCCTTTTTTAATAAATGACAGGTGTTCGGTTTATAATTTTAGACCGCTGATTTGTCGTACATTTGGGCTTACATATTACGAGCATTCTAACGGTAAAAATTTTTTAAAAATACCATTTTGTGTTAAAGAAGGTTTAAATTATCACGAAGTTTATGACGAAGCAGAGGCTTGCCTTTCTTCTGAATTATTTAAGCAAAAAGGATTTAACGTTGAACCTCAGGCATACAATTTGAGTCCGGATTTTTTGATCTCCAAAGTCGGCAAAGAAATGCTCGGTTTGGACTTTGGAGAACTCAAAACTATTATTGATTGGTTTTAAATTAAAACAATTTTGGAATAAATCTGTACTTTACTTTTTGGCAATATTCTTGATATTCAGGGTCTTTTATCAAATTACGTTCCTCTGTTAACGCTCTAACATAATAAACTGCAACCCAGCCGGCAAGACCTATTGTAAGTACAAATTTTTCTAGTATTCCATATCCTGTATTAAAATAAAAAGGAATAGTTAGAACAGTCAGCATTAAAATTTGCATTGTGTAATCAGGATGTCTGATTATATTGTATGGGAATTTTGCTACAATCCCGCGATTTGTAAGATTTGAAGATTTTGTACCCAGTCTCAAAACAGACAACATTATGATAAATTCTGCCACTATAAGTATAAGCCCAAAAGTTATACGTATATACAAATTTTCAACCGGTACGTGTTCAGTTGTAAAACTTGGAATAATTCGATCGCTAATGGCTTTTAGAGGGTAATAACACATAATGCAACTGAAAATTCCCATTGGTGTTGTATCTACATATTTTATTCTGTTTTTGAAAAACGAAAGCTCGCTGAGATAACTTATCGCCATTACAAAAGCTGTTACTCCGAGCATCAAAGTTAGCCACATATCGTTTGAATCATCTAAAAACTGCAAAACTCCCGCAATCGGTCCACTTAATTGTGCATATTGCACAGCTTGAGAAATGACTTCTTTCAAAAAATCAAAGTCATAACCGATTGATGGAAGAATTTTAGTACATAAAATATCTATGCAGTATACTCCAAAAAATGCCTGTATAAAAAAGATTACAAAAGCTTGTTTTTCATTTTCACGAGGTTCAATATTTTTAATTCTTTCTTCCTGCGAAATATTTTTTAAAAATTGTCTTTTAATATAGCTAAAAACCGCTACACTACGAGAAGTTAAAATCGTTTGCGGTTTAAATTTAAACAATATAAAGGGTGCAATAACAATATATAAAAAATAATAAATGAAAAAGAAATATATGTAATTAAATGTTTGAGGATCCGCAGAATGATTAAAAAGCGGGCAGAATGTCACAAACAAAAACATAAATCCGTAAATTAAAACCGACGCAATATAATGTTTAAAAATATCTTTCTTTGTTACTTCTTGAGTCATATTCTCTCCTTTAAAATTGTCTTAACCAACTTTCTACAAAACCATCCAAATCCCCGTCCATTACAGAATCTATATTTCCAACTTCAAATCCTGTTCTATGATCTTTTACCATCTTGTATGGGTGAAAAACGTATGATCTGATTTGAGAACCAAAATTAATTTCAGATGTTTCTCCTCTAAGTTGTGCCATTTTTTCTTCGTGTTCAGCTTCCTTTATTGCAAGGAGTTTTGATACAAGGATCTGCATTGCGTACTCTTTATTTTGAAGTTGAGAACGCTCCTGCTGACATTTTACCACAATTCCCGAAGGTTTGTGTAAAATCCTTACGGCTGTCTCAACTTTATTTACATTTTGTCCTCCTGCTCCCCCAGAACGCATTGTTGTAATCTCAAGATCTTCCGGCGGAATTGAAATTGTTTTTTCAAAATCTTCAACTATCGGAGAAACATCTACAGATGCAAAACTGGTTTGTCTTTTACCGTTTGCATTAAATGGAGAAATTCTAACAAGCCTATGCACCCCTTTTTCTGCTTTTGAATATCCAAACGCATATTTACCACAAATTTTTATGGTTGCAGATTTTATACCGGCTTCTTCTCCCTCAAGTTTATCCAAAATTTCTGATTTCCAACCACGTTTTTCAACCCAGCGAAGATACATCCTTAAAAGCATACTTGCCCAGTCTTGAGCATCTGTTCCTCCGGCTCCTGAATTTATTGTCAAAATCGCATCAGCACTGTCATATTCGCCTGAAAGCATTTGTTGTAGTTTAAATTTTTCTATTTCTGATTTTAAATTTTGGACTTCCTCATAACTTAGCGTAATAAGTTCTTTATCCTTCAGTTCAAGTGCTGCTTCGCAATCAGAAATGATCTGAGACCAGTTGGAAAGTTTGTCTATAATATCTTTTTTTTCTCTTATTTCTTGTCCTAGCTTTGACACTTTTGAAGTGTCAGACCAAATGTCAGGTTGTTGCATTTCTTGTTCTAGATCTTTAAGTTCAAGTTCTAACCTGTTAGGGTCAAAGACACTCCTTTATTTGGTCTATTCGAGACTTTATAAGATTCAATTCTTGTTTCAACTCTGTTTCCATATTCAGAATTTTATTATAAAAATTCCTTTCTTGCAATTATGTCATATACTGGTATAATTATTATCGGGAATGGGAATTTTAAATTATTTAAAAAAAATATACTCCGGTAAGGAAAATTTGTTTAATCATATTTCATTATTTTCAATCTTTGGGATAATGGCGATATGTCTTGGTAATAGATTTTTTGCCTGGTATGGCGGGACTTATTTTGGACATTTAAAATTGACAAATGTTGGTTTATATTGGTCGTTTGTTATCGGGTTAGTTTTACTGATATTTTCTATAGGATACGTTTTTGAGGTAATGCACAATGCTTATGATGAAGAATATAATTTGCCCGAAATATCCTTGTCAGGTATAACTACTTTTGTGAAAATACTACCGCTTTTTATTGTGTGGGGAATGTATGTTGCTTTGATCGCAGCTTTAGGGTTTGTAATTTTCCCTGTCGATTCAAACCGATATTATGTTTATAACTCGTTAATTCTTTTATTATCTCCATTTATGGGAGTTATTTTTGCTATATATGCAAGAGATTTTGAGTACAAAATCGAATATTTTAATCCTTTATATATTTTTAAAATTTTGGATAAATCATTCTTTGAGGTATTAAAACTTTTTATAAAGACTTTTTTAATTTTGATTTTTGCTTTATTAGTTGTGTGCTTATTATTTATTTATAGTAATGATTTTGAAAAAATAAAGCTGGCTTTAATTATGCGTTTTGGGGCTTTATGTTTCGCAGCGTATGCATTGAATATTATTCAGTATGTTTATGTTGTGGGCTTGACCAATATTGTTAATAAAAAATTCCCTTTAAATAATTAAAATTCTACCATCGTCTTTGATTTCAAAAGCTTCTTTTGAAGATTTTAAGATGTTCTCAACACATTTGGTTGCATCGAAAGAATATTTTTCAAGTATTCTATCCGGTTGGTTAAACATTGTAAATTTATCGTTTCCTAAAGCACAGTAATCATTCAATATTGTTGTATAAAATTTATCTTCTCGCGGATTGTTTATATCTATAGTAGTTGCTTTTCCGTTTTTATCAATAAATTTTAAGGATAAAAGTTCTCCATTTCTGTTCATGGTGTATTCAAGTCCGGAGGCATAAAATATTCCGGGTTTATTCGCAATATTTTTGAATGATTTAGCTCCTGCTTTTAATCCTTCAACAATTTCTTTTTCACTATAATTAACCTTGTATAATTTGTTTTTAAAAGGTAAAATATCTGAAAGTATTCTTGTATCAACGTTTCCTACTTCAAAAAATCCTCTGATATTTGCTGATGGAAGCAATGCTATATCGACATCAAGGTCTTTTTTTATGCAATCAGTTATAAAATATGCGTGAGGATTTGCTTCTATAAGGTAATTATTTGGAGCCGGTGGTGCTGATTTTATTTTTCCGTATATTTCACGACTGCCAAACATTTTGTCAAAGATATATTTCGCGCTCATATCACGATGAAAATCTTTAGAATGTCCTATGTTGTTCTGAACTTTTCTAATAATACCATTTTCATCAAATTCAAGATTTAATATCCCAAAATTTTTACCGTCTCGCCCGGCTTGAGTTATTATTACGGGTTCCCCATCTTTATTATAAAAAAGATTTTCTCCCTCTTTAACGTCAAAGATAAGCTCATGACTGTGACCACCTAAAATTACGTCTATGCCGCGTGTATGACGGGCTAAGATTTTATCTGCATTATTCCCAAGGTGTGAAAGTAAAATAATTTTGTTTACTCCTTGTTTTTGTAGTTCGTCAGAAGCTTTTTGAATATTATTTATGGTGTCTTTAACATTATCAACTTTTATATCCTTTTGTATAACACCTTGTTTTGAGTGGACAAATAAGTCTACTGGAGTTGTACCGATAATTCCATATTTATGCCCATTTTTCTCTTCTGTAATATAAGATTTAACTTTGTTATTTAAAGGACTTTGTTTTTGAATTTTTATATTGCTTGAAAGCAGATTATATTTTACAAACGGTAGAATACTCCCCATTTTTTCTTGCATATCATATTCATGGTTTCCCATTGCACTTGCATTTATGCCAATAATATTTTGAAATGTTGCGGCAATTTTGTTAGTGTTAAAATCTTCTCCTAACATAATGTCGCCACTTGATAGTTTTAGCGTGTCAGTATTATCATTCTTGTGAAAATTGTCAAAAGCTTTCGATGCCGTAATTGTTCTTTCCATGTTAATGGATTTGCCGTGATAATCGTTTATGTAAAAAATACTCGTATGAACTCTTAACCCTGAATCAGTCATGATACTTTCCATCCGTATCAAAACATGTAAAATTAATTTGTGTTTAGGAGTATATAATTATTTTTACAAACCTTAAAACTTCATTATTTGAACTTGCCAATTTTTTGATAGTTCGTCATAAATCTCATTAATTTTATCAACAACTTCAATTAATATAATTCCATAATTGAGGCATTTGTATTCGTCCATTGGATGTAAACCTATTCTGGTTCGAATGAAGCAGCCGTATTTAGTAAGAAAATCTTGTAATTTGGATGCTTCTTGTTGTCGATTTTGAACATTAATCCCCATTATTGCAACCATAAAAATCTCCTTTTTGATATTTTAAAAAAATAAGCAAAAAAAAATAATACCCACACGGATATTATTTTTTTTATGTATCAATAGATTTTATTCAATATCAAGATTTTCAGTTTCTTCAAGCTGTTTTTTCATCATATTATTCATCACAGCATCAACTAACAGTTCGTAAGACTTTTTGTTTTCTATACCCGGAAACTCTTTCTTTAATTGTTCTCTAATCATCATTTCCAACTCCTTTGCTTCCTGCATAGATTGCAATTCTACACCACTTACTGATTGCAAATAATCCGCAGAACTTTTATTAGTAACACTATTAGCAAAAGAAAGCCAACGCAAACGTGGGCTAACAGTTTCCCTTAATTTTTGAACTAATTTTAGATTTTTAAATCTGCTAAACATTTGACTCTAACCTTTTGCCTTTGTACCACTTTAAAATATCCTGAAGATTAATAATTGACGGGTTGGATGTTTTTATTTACAATTTTTAACAAATTCTAAAACTCGCTTATAACTTGCTAAAATCGGTCAGATAATCATATTTTTCTTTTAATTTTGAAAGTAATGATAACCTGTTGTTTTTAACATTTTCATCTTTGTCCATGACAAGCACATCGTCAAAGAATTTTGTCACTGTCGAATTGAGTTTTTCTAATTCGCTAAGATATGTTTTATAGTCAACATTATCTTCTATTCTCATTATTTCATCGTACAGAATTTTTTCAATCGGCTCAATGAAGTATTTTTCATTAATTTCTTTATGTTGAGTATCCTTTAAAATTCTGATTACGCGATTTGCATTTTCATTTAGTTTTTCACTATTAATATCTTTTACGATTTTTACTCTTTCGACATAATCTGCTATATCGGAGAGTGGATTTTTTGTAGCACAAGCTTCAAGAATATTTTTGTTGTATTTTTCTGATAAAAATATAATCATTCTTTGGATGAAAAATTCTGCAATTTCTTTATCTGCTCCTTCTCTGTGAACCGGAAGCAAGCTAAGTGCTTGTTTTATATATTTTAGAATATCAATTTTCAAACCTGCATCTAAAATTGTTCTAATAACTCCTAACGCGGCACGTCTTACACCTAAAGGATCCGATGAACCCGTAGGTTTTTTGCCTGCTGCAAATACTGCACAAACAGTATCAATTTTATCTGCAATTCCGACAACTTGACCCTCAATATTTTTTGCTGTTTCGCTTTCGGCATTTAGCGGGAAGTAGTGTTCTTTTATACCGTTAACAACTTTTTCATTTTCGCCTGCAACTTTTGCGTAATCAGCTCCTATAAAACCTTGAAGTTCAGTAAATTCAAATACAAGATTTGTTGTCAAATCGGCTTTGCATAAAAGGGCTGTGCGTTCAACATTCGCAGTCTCAATTTTTAAGTCTGAGCAGATGTCTTTTGAAAGTTCAATTAATCTCTGAGTTTTATCATACATAGTCCCCATTCCTTTTTGGAATGTTACACCTTTGAGACTTTCAACGTAATTTTCTAAAGGCTTTTTAGTATCTTCTTTGAAGAAAAATACCGCATCATCAAGTCTTGCTTTTATGACACGCACATTTCCGGCTTTGATATTTGAAAACTCTCTGCCAATATAATTTGTCATTGTTATAAATTTATTTATCAATTTGCCATCTTTTTTAAGTGCAAAATATCTTTGATGTACAGCCATAACTGTAATGGTAACTTCTTGTGGAATTTTTAAAAATTCCTCGTCAAACTCACAAACAACAGCAACCGGATATTCTGTTATAAATGTTACTTCTTCAAGCAAATCATCTGTATAGTAAGGCTCAGCTCCTAATTTTGCGGCTTCCTCTTTCGCCTTTTGGATTATAACTTGTTTTCTCTCATTTTGGTCTACAATAACACATGCATTACGCATTGTTTCAATGTAATCATTCGGATCACCAATGGTTATCTGCTGCTGAGCGAATCTGTGACCACGAGTGTAAATAGAAGATTCTTTGTCTATAATTTTTATTTTAACTTCTTCCATATCAAGAACAGAAACAATCCATTTTATCGGACGCGAAAATTTTTCATCATTATTTCCCCATCTCATAAAATGAGGTCCCTGAAGTTTCATAAAGATTGAAGCAACATTTTGAGCGAGCAAGTCTTTTATACTTTTCCCTTTTATAATAATTTTTGCGTGTATATAGTTGTCCTGTACATATATATCAGCTTTTGTAAGATTATTCTTTCTGGCAAAACCTTCACCTGCTTTTGTTAAATTGCCGTCTTGATCGAGTGCAATATTAGCGATAGGACCTTTTATTATTTTTTCTTCATCGGCTGTTTGATTTTCAAGTCCATATATAAGAACAGCAAGACGTCTTGGTGTTGCATAAACTTTTATATCAGAATATTTTACTTTGTTATCATTTAAAAAATTAGAAAATCCTGTATTTAGCTGCTCAATTGCCTGCGGAATAAACTTGTAAGGTAACTCTTCTGTTCCGACTTCTAATAAATATGTACTCATTTTCTATCCTTAATTTTATGTATTTCTTACGAAAGTATTATATTAGAAGCATATTTTATTGTAAAGTTTTACTTGCTAAATATCCAGTTCCCGTTTTTGGAGGTCGTTACGTGGCTTTTTGTGTTATTAACTTTTACGATGTTTTTTTTCGTTTCTTTTTTTGCGGTCTTTTTTTTTTGAACAGTGGCGATTGTTTTTTTATTTTCCATAGAATTGAATGCACTAGCCATGAGGCTGGATGTATATACAGGGGTTGTATGAGCGTAATCAAATAAAATTATACCATCAGCTTTCATTTTCCTGGTTTCAAAAATTTGTCTTATTAAATCTTCGCTTGCTCCACCCATAAATGTTACGAATAAACCGGCATAAAGCTGTGTTTGCGGTGATTTTACTCTAATTACATCATCCATCATTGATGCTAACATCTTCGAATCATATGTTAAAAATAAGGGAGTAAAACCATCAATATAGTTGTTATATGACCAATATCTCCAATCTTGTTGCTTGGTTGAGAGGGCAGATGCTATATCCGGAAAAATCACTGTACTTATATATACGTGATTCATTCTGCCAAGCTGTCCGATAGTGCGTACAAAATGAGTTATTTTATCTCTGCGATATTGGTTCCAATCGTACCATTGAGCATCGGAAATACTCAGTTCTACAGGGTCAATTCCGTACATGGAATTAAATTCATTTCTTGCATATTCCGTAAATCCCCATGCTCCTGCATCATTTCTCGCATTTGCATTGGGGTATCTTATATAGTCAAGATTTATACCATCAGGTTTGTAGCAGGTAATAATTTCTGTAATCAATTCTTGCAAAAATTCTTGTACCTGCCTATTTGCAGGGTCTAAAAAATATCCGTTATGTTCTGCTGTGGATCTTGTAGGGTAGTTATTGTCAGCATCTTTTTTGATTTTGTTTCCCCAGTCAGGACGAATAGCCAGAATACTTGTAGGGTTTGATGATGGTGGTTCATTACCAACGTAAAATGATTGAAACCAAACATGAACTTTTATACCGCGTTTATGAGCTTCTTTTATCCATATATCTAGCGGGTCTAAGCCTTCAAATATTTGATTTTGTACAGTAAAACCGTATTTGTTCATTGTACGACTTGGAAATATAGTTTTACCGTGAAAATATGTCTCTAAAAATACGTTGTTGAAACCATTTTCCTTTATTTTATCAAGAGTTGAACTTATTTGTTGTTGAGTTGTTTCTGTCGGACGAACCCAAATTCCCTTAAGTTCATTTTGTATATAAGGTAAAGATGTTTTTATCGCCATATTAGCTTCGTCAATTGCCTCCGAAGCATATTGTTTTATGATATTTCCGTTTTGTTTGTCATTTTCTGCTATTTTTAAATAGTTTTGAGCGGTTTGTATGTGGCTCTGTGGAAGATTATAATTGTAACCGGAAAGGTTATTTTTATAATAATTTATCATACCCTGTGCTTCCGATATTTTGTTTTTTGCTTCAAACATATAGCTTTCTGAAGTAGTGTAGACGGTTATTGTGTTTGAAAAAATGTCCACATAAACCTTTGAACCGGGATTAATATTTTGAGTAATCCAATTTTTAGCACTTCCATGACCGCTTATTACAATTCCATTTGCCGGAATTGTTGAATCTGCTCCGCTCATGGATGTTACGGTGTTTCCTTCTACGATTGCCTCTGTTCCAAATTCATTTGTCCCTGTGTGTAAACCGTAATTTGGGGTATAAATAACAAGTTGGTTTGCCCCCCTGCCTCCGGGATAAAGACTTATGTTAAATGCGGGATCTAAAGCGTTTATGTACGATGTTGATTGTTTAAATACGACTTCAGAATTATTTAGGATTAGCGGATTAAACACACTAAGTGATAACTCTGTATCCACCTGATCTTGTGCTATTGCCGGTGAACACAGTAAACACAATGATAATGCAATTGTAAGTATGTGTTTATAGTTCATTTTACTTTCTTTTTTTATTATAGTAGCCTGTATTTTTATATTTTAAACTGTCTATTTCTCTTATTTTATCAGCTAATTCATTATTAGAGGGTTGAAGTACATACGCTTTTTTATAATAGGTATTCGCCTTTAATAAATCCCCAAATTTTTCGTATATAAGTGCCATATTTATGTATAAATCAGATTTATCGTCTATACCGTAAGCCTTATTATAAAATTCTAAAGCAAGCTTATATTTTTTTTGTTTATAACAAAAATTCCCAATATGATAATTTGTAAAAGGGTTATCAGGTTCTATCCCTAATGCTGTTGCAAAATAATTCCTAGCAATTTCCGGCCGGTTTTGATCTGAATATATTCTTGCAATTTGAACGTAGGAATAAACATCAGAAGGTTCCAACTGCGTTTCCATATAATAACGGTCATAAGCCTTTTGGAAATAGTTTAATTTTTCGCTTGTTTGAGTTGAATCCATTGCTTTTTTAAAATATACATCAGCAGACCTAACCACCTGTTCATTAGCAAAAGCAGTCGAACAGATCAAGCTAAAAAGAAACGGCAGTAAGACTAAAACCTTACAGATCAGTGTAAGACGGGGTAATTGCTGTATCATGATGATAGAACGAATAATCTTCCGCAGCAGGATCAAAGTATGCATACAATTTTCTCCAAAATCTTACAAATCCATTTTGCTGCCTAAAAACTTTTTCATCATTTGTATAATATTCTTCCCCGTTGCCTCTAGCATGGCTTACACTAACCATGTCTGCTGTTTGAATTGAATAACCGCTATTGTGTAAATAATCAAGAGATCTAGCCTCATCTACAGTAACAGAAGCACCTGACTGCAACTGTAACATCACAACAGAAAAAGCAATAAGTAATAGTTTTTTGTTCATATTCACCTCTTTTAGCAACATTATAATGTTTTTTTATCAGTGTTGCAATTATATTATAATTTGTTTACATAAAAAAAACATAGATTATTTAGAGGATTTTATTATTTCTTCCAATTTATTTAAAAGTTCTTCTTCTGGAACTTTTGCAATAATTTCACCTTTTTTAAAGATATAACCTACACCAATTCCGCCCGCAATGCCAAAATCCGCGTGGCTTGCTTCTCCCGGGCCATTTACTGCACAACCCATTACGGCAATAGTTATATTTTCGTCATAATTTTTGAAACGTTCTTCAACTTGTTTAGCCAGGGGAATCAAATTTATTTGAGTTCTTCCACAGGTTGGACAGGATATAAAATTAATACCCTTTTTTCTTAAATTAAGACATTTTAAAATACCATATCCGGCGTGAACTTCTTCAACGGGGTTTTCCGTCAAGGAGACTCTTATGGTATCTCCAATACCTTGAGCCAGCAAAGTACCTATCCCGACAGATGATTTGATCAAGCCGCCTTTAAGTGTTCCGGCCTCGGTTAATCCTATATGAAGCGGGTATGGAATTTTTTTCGCTATGGATTGGTATGCTTCAGTGGTTGTTATTACATCGGATGATTTTAGAGAAACTTTTATCAAATCGAAATCTAAATCTTCTAAAATTTTTATATGCCCCATAGCACTTTCTACCATTTTTTCAGCAAGTGAAATATTTTTATTTTGTAGCTCCTTTTCTAAAGAACCGGCATTTACACCAATCCTAATTGGAATTTTCTGTTGTTTTGCTAATTTAACCACTGCTTCAACATTTTCCCTTTTGCCAATATTTCCAGGGTTAAGCCTTAGTGCAGAAATTCCGTTGTTTATACATTTTATGGCTAGTCTGTAGTCGAAATGAATGTCAGCAATAAGTGGTACCGGTGAAATTTTAACCAGATCCTTAATTGCATCAGCTGCATCTTTGTTTAGCACGGCAAGCCTTATGAGTTCACATCCGGCATCTGATAGTTCCTTAATTTGTCGACTTGTAGAATTTATATCACGGGTATCCGTGTTGCACATTGATTGAACACTAATTGGATTATTGTTACCGATTTTTACATTTCCGATTGAAATTTCTTTTGATTTTCTTCTGTTTATCATAAGATAATTGTATCACGTAAAAATAGGAGAAAAATTATATGAAAGTAGCAGTATTATCGGATATTCATGCTAACGTTCAGGCTTTGGAAGCTGTTATGGGGGATGCGGTTGAACAAGGGTGTGAGCATGTATTTTGTCTTGGAGATTTAGCATTGGCAGGACCTCAACCGAAAGAGGTTGTTGAATATGTTATGTCTCAACCTACTTGGACTGTTATTCAGGGTAATACTGATAAAATGATAGCGAATTATGGACAGGAAATTATGGAATTTCTTGAAGAACATGCACCTGTTATGGCAAATGCAATTGCAGATGATATGAAAGTTCTTGACGATTCTCACAGAGCTTTTTTAGCAAATTTACCTCCTCAACTAAGTTTGGATGTTGACGGTTGTAGTGTTTTATTAGTTCATGGTTCTCCACGAAGAAATGATGAGGATATTTTACCGGAGATGCCGCTAGAGGAAATTGAAGAAATAATTTCAGGCGTTGGAGAAAAACTTATATTATGTGGTCATACTCATATACCTTGCGGTTATCAAACAAATTCGGGGCAAACTGTTGTTAATGTCGGTAGTGTAGGGAGACCATTGACGGAAAAACCGAGAGCTTGTTACGCTATTATCGATTTTGAAAATGGGTCTTTTGAGGTTCGTCATAGATTTATTACATACGATAACAAAGCTGCGGCAGAAATAATGTCTCAAAGAGGATTTATTGGTGCAGACAGATTATCTGATTTGTTATTAAGCCCTGATGAAAGACATTTTTAAGGCTGAATATTTAGGTATTCTATAACATTTGAAATCTGTAAATCATTTTCAAACTTGTTAGTTGCACACAGTGTTCCATCTTCATTAAAACCGAGTTCTCTTTCAGGGTTAACATATTTTAGTTCTCTATTTGGCTCAGTTACAGTTTTTATTTTGGTATTATTTAACACGCTCATAGCCCAGAACCAAACATCATCGGCTTTTGGTGCCAATTTTTTGAATAATGCTTCATTTGCAACTTCTTTGTGTAGACAGTGCGGAGGGTACATGATACCTCCTGCTCCAGTTGCAAAATTTAAAAATGACGGATTGTTTTTGATAACACATTTTTCCCAGTTACGATATGGAAGAATTTTTTCATTCTCAATTATAATCCTATGGCATCGATGAGCTATGACGCAATCACCCTCATACTCATTATAAAGCTTTTCGAGCCAATTATAATCATAAAAAATATCATCATCTGCGGTAACAATAATATCATTTGGGTATTCCCTTAAAGCAGGTATTAATTTTTTGTAAGATTTTATATCTTCACAAAATTTTATTGAAAGCCCATTTTTAATTAAATCTAAAACCTGTTTAGGAATATCTTTTTCCCTGTTCGGAAATTGCTCTTTCGCAAGCCAGAGAATAACTTCATCTGGTTTTGTTTCTTGTGTAAGTAGTGAATATATGCAATAATGCAAATCGTACATTCTTTCCGGATATGAAGTAAGGGAAACAATTATTTTTGTTTTTCTTTTGTCTTGCGTAATGCCGTACGAATTAAAATTTGATATATAGCTTGATATTTTTTCTTTATTTATTCCGTGGATTTTTAAAAATTCTTTTTCATAGTTCATACGCTCTATAATGTGTGACATGCGTTTTATTATACGACTTTTAGAACGATACTTAATCTCTAAACCTAAAATTCGTATTACTTTGTGAAAGTTGTCAGTTGTTGAATTTTTTATAGAAAATATTTTTTCTAAGAATGATATTTTGTTTATTTTACGATTTATTAACCTTTTAAACTTTTTTACATATTTTTGTGACATGGCTTGTTTAAATGTTTCAAAATCACGCCTTTCTCTAATCTGTATAATCTTCAACCATTCTTTTTTCTCTTCTGGGGATAAGTTTCTATTGTTTTTAATATTTTGCTCAATTGTTTCATATAGTTTTATTATTTCAAAGGATTTCTTATCCTTAGGCCTATGTACAATTGAATTAGTTAATTGTACATAGTAATACTCTGCGGTATGATTTATAGCTATGCTATTAGCAAGTATAACAGCCATTGCCGTAAAATAATTGTCTCCCCCGGCAATTTTGGTTTCATAAAATTTGATACCATTTTTTATAATGAAGTCCCTTTTATAAATTTTATTCCAAGTTATTCCGGACGCTGTGATGATATTTCCTTTTTCTGGTATGTTTTTTATAATTGTGCTTGCAATGTTAATTCCAGTATTTTTATAATTACTTGAATTATAAATAACTACTTGATCGGTTGCACAAATATCGCTATTATGTGCTTTTGCAGTTTTATATAACTCTTCAAAATAATTTTCGCTTATAAAATCATCTGCGTCGACAAACCCTATATATTCTCCATTACAATTTTGTATTCCGGTATTTCTTGCAACGTTACAACCATAATTTTTTTCAAAAGTTATTATTCTAATCCTATTATCTTTGGCCTCATAATGTCTTAAAATGCTTGATGTTGTATCATTAGATTTATCATCTATACATATTATTTCAATTTCTTTTAATGTTTGATTTTGCAAACTGTCTAAACACCTTGAGATTGTTGATTCGGCATTAAATATAGGTATTACTACGGATATTTTATTCATTATTTCTCCTATTTTACTGTATGAAATTATGTTTTTTATTTGGTTTTACACTATTTTATAGTATAAAATAGTATGTGTCAAGATTTAATATACTATATTATATGATTAAAACGTACTCTTAATTTTTGATAATAATATATATGCGTAATATAAAACAATTACTTGGTTTAAAGGTTAAAGAGTTACGAAAATCCAGAAATTTAACGCAAGAACAGCTTGCAGAGCGTGTCGGCATTGGAACTGCTAATATAAGTTATATTGAGAACGGGAAATTTTTACCATCAGTTGAAACTCTTGTAAAACTTTCAGAAATATTCGAAGTTTATCCTTATCAGCTATATATGTTCGAACATTTAAAACCAATTGAAGAACTTAAAAACGAACTTTTTGCGGCGATGGATCGTGATGATGATTTAGTTAGACTAATGTATAGGATTTTTCAAGGTATAAGGTAGCTTCTTGAACAAAAGTTTTGTGTATGCAATAATCGACTTATGCAAGTATTGTCAGGCTTAAATCTTTCGGAAATAGAGGAATTAACGTCCAAACTCGGTGCATCAAAATTCCGAGCAAGACAGATTCACAATTGGATTTATCTAAAGTCGGTTGGTGATATTGACCAGATGACCGATTTATCTAAAAAGTTTCGAGATGAGTTGAAGTCTGTTGCTTGTGTTACTGATGTAAAAATAAAGGTTAAGCAAGAAAGTTGCGACGGTACGTTAAAGTATTTGCTTGAGTATCCTGATGGCGAATGCGTAGAGACTGTTTTGATGAGATTTGATAACCGTGCTAATTTGACTGCTTGTGTTAGTTCTCAAGTTGGCTGTGCTGTTAATTGTTCTTTCTGTGCAACTGGTAAACGTGGATTTATTAGAAATCTTAATTATAAAGAAATTGTTGAGCAGGTTTTGACGATTCAGCGTGATACAGGGTTGAAGGTTACTAATATTGTTTTTATGGGGCAAGGTGAACCTCTACTTAACCTCGATAATGTTTTAAAAGCGATGCAAATCTTTAATGAAGATTTTCAGATTGGAGCAAGGCGTTTAACTCTTTCAACATCAGGGATTATTCCGCAAATTAATAAGCTTGCTCAACTTGATATGCAGTCAACACTGGCAATTTCTCTCCACGCACCAAATCATGAAATTCGATCTAAATTAATGAAAATTGAAGACAAATATCCTATGGATGAACTTCATAAGGCTTTGAAAAATTATGTAGATAAAACCGGACGCAGAATTACCATTGAGTATCTTTTGATCAAAGATCTAAATGATACGATTGATGCGGCAAAACAACTTGCTGCTTACTTAAAAGATATAAAATGTAATATTAATTTAATCCCTTACAATCCAACTGAAAAAAATGACTATCAACGACCTTCAAATAATTCCATTATGAAATTTAAATACCTGATGGAACATTCCGGTAAAAAAGTAACGGTAAGACTTGAACGTGGAGCGGATATCGATGCAGCTTGCGGACAGTTAAGAGGAAAAATTAAGAATTAATCAGGATTATTTTCGTTTTTATATTTGCAAATTAGGCATGTCTGTATGATAATGTGGTCAAAGGATACGGCATGTCTAATATTTTGGTTTACGAACTGGACAACAAGATTTACATCAACCTTACAAATAAGTGTACAAATGATTGTATTTTTTGCCTACGCAAGGATAAAGATGATGTTTGCGGTCAAAAATTGTGGCTTGATAATGAAAATGCAACTGCTGTAGATGTAATTGCACAACTAAACAAATTCTCCTTATCCTCTGAAGTGATCTTCTGCGGCTATGGTGAACCGTTATTGAAACTGGATGTTCTAAAGGATGTTGCCAAATATGTTAAACAAAATTATCCAAATACCAAAATCAGAATAAATACAAATGGACATGCAAATTATGTTCATAAACGCAATATTATACCGGAGTTAAAAGGCTTAATTGATGAGATTTCGGTTAGTCTTAACGGTGCAACAGAAAGTGAGTATGATGAACTTTCTCAACCGGTATTTAAAGGAGCTTATGACGAAGTTAAAAATTTTATAAAAGCTTGTGCAGATGGAGGAATTTCAACTGTTGCAAGTGTTGTTGAAGGTTATAAAGGTCGTCATTTAGATCTTGAAAAATGTGAAAAAATCGCAAATGATCTCGGTGCAAAATTCCGTGTAAGGGAATGGATTGAAAACGGGTACTAAGGAAGGAAACCGTCTATGAAAACACAGTCAATACGGAATAAACCATATTTTACAGGGTATGTTACAACTTCCGGCTTAAGCAAGAAACAAGCAAAAGTATTTAACCGCATAAAAGATGTACTTGATGCCAAAGTTGCAGATATAGATCATCTCGTTTTAAACGTAAACGGTAGTTCTCATCCTTATATGTTAGAAAAGGATTATAGAAAAGCTGTAAAATATGTTGTTATGCATACTCAGGTAAAATTAGCTACAGTACCAACTGCACAAGCGTTTACGAGCAGTTCAAATCCAAAAGATTGGTTAACTATTGTTGATAATTTAATTGAAAGACACCAAAACTCAGATTTTTATAAAAAAACCATTGAAGCAGAATCAAACAGGCTTTTTGCAAGAATAAAAAGAAGTTTATTTTTGAGAAAATAACATAAATTAAAAAAGGAAAGGACAAAAAAAATGACAGCAAATTTAGACAAAATCATGAAACCAAAGTCAATTGCGGTTGTTGGTGCTTCTACAAAGGAACACACAATCGGATCTGACATTATGAAGAGACTTACTGAGTACAAATTTACAGGCAATATTTATCCTGTAAACCCAAAAGGTGGTGAAATACAAGGATTGAAAGCTTATACTTCAGTTCTCGAAATTCCTGGAGAAGTTGATTTAGCCATTATTGTTGTTAATGCAAAATTTGTGCTATCAACAATCGACCAGTGTCACGAAAAAGGAATAAAAGGACTTTGTATTATTACTGCTGGTTTCAAAGAAACAGGAAAAGAAGGTGCTGAAATGGAAGCACAACTTCTTGCAAAAGTTCAAGAATACGGTATGAGATGTGTTGGTCCTAACTGCTTAGGTGTTGTTAACACATTGCCTGAAGTTCGTATGGACGGATGTTTCGCGGAATCTTTGCCTGAACGTGGACATATCGGTTTTGTTTCTCAATCCGGTGCTTTAGGCGGCGGTATCTTAAATATTTTAAAAGACTTAAACTTAGGTTTTGCACAGTTTATTTCAATCGGTAACCAGGCTGATGTTAATGCTGAAACTGCTATGGAATACTGGGAAAATGATTCTGACGTTGAACAAATCCTTCTTTATATGGAATCAATCCAAAACCCTGCAAACTTCCGCAATTTAGCTTCAAGAATTTCTAAAAAGAAACCTATTTTGGCATTGAAAGCAGGTCGTTCTGCTGCGGGAGCTTCTGCGGCTTCTTCTCACACCGGATCGTTGGCAGGTGCAGACAAAGCAGCTAACGCATTGTTAAATCAGTCAGGTGTTATTAGAGAATATTCTTTGAAAAATTTATTCTCAACTGCTAAAGTTTTCGCTAACTGCCCTATTCCAAAAGGTGACAGAGTAGCTATTATTACAAACTCCGGCGGCCCTGGTATTATGGCAACTGATGCAGTTTGTGAATATGGTATGCAGATAGCAAAAATTTCTGATGCTACAAAAGATAAATTAAGAAGCTTCTTACCTTCTGCCGCATCTGTTAAAAACCCAATCGATATGATCGCTTCAGCTCCTATCGAACACTATAAACAAACATTAGAAACAGTTATTGCTGATGAAAATGTTGATATGATTATTTGTATTTACTTACCATTCTTAGGTTTGAAGGATATTGATGTTGCTCAAGCTTTGATGGAAATTAAAGCCGCAAATCCTCAAAAACCTGTTATTGGCGTATTTATGACAAAATCAGAATTTTTCACAAAACTTTCTGATATGGATGTTAACATGCCATTCTTTATGTACGCAGAAGAAGCTGCTGAAGGACTTAACAGACTAAATCAACAAAGAAAATGGATGGAAAGACCGGAAGGCAAAATCCCTTCATACGACGTTGACAAAGAAAAAGCAGCAAATATCATTAGACAGTCACTTTCTGAAGGTCGCAAACAACTTACAACCCGCGAAAGTATCGATGTTCTTGATGCTTACGGAATTAGAGTTTGCAAATCAGGTTTTGCGACTACTGAAGATGAAGCCGTTTCCATTGCTGATTCAATCGGCTATCCGGTTGTAATGAAAATGACTTCAAAAACAACTTCACACAAAACTGATGTTGGCGGTGTAAGAGTTAATATCCAATCTGCTGAACAATTGAGAAGCGAATACCAAGATTTGATCGCAAAATTGACAGAACGTGGTCTTGTTGACGGTCTTGAAGGCGTTATCATTCAAGAAATGGTTAAAGGCAACCGCGAAATGGTTTGCGGTGTTGCAACAGATCCTCAATACGGTCATATGATGATGTTCGGTTTAGGCGGCGTATTCATCGAAGTAATGAAAGACGTAACATTCAGAATTGCTCCTTTAACAGATGTGGATGCTGAAGAAATGATTAAATCAGTTAAAGCATACAAATTGTTAGAAGGTGCAAGAGGTACAACTCCAGCCCAAATGGATCAAATCCAAGAAACCTTGTTGAGATTATCTCAATTGGTTGCTGATTTTAGTTTTATTACAGAACTTGATATCAACCCGTTGTTAATTTCTGAAAAAACCGGTGAAGGTATCGCAGTAGACGGACGTATTGAAGTTAATATGGAAGCTGCCTGTGAAGCACTGTCTTGCAAATGCGGTTGTGGTGAACTTGCTTGTAACTGCGGCAGATAATAACTAAATAGAAAATAAAAACAGGAAGGTTAGAAATAACCTTCCTGTTTTTTTTAATAACTAATCCGCTACGCAGATTGCTCTATCATCGTTGTATTGAAAATCGCCGCGATAGCAACCAGTAGTGTAATCCGTATGTAAATTAGAAAAGCAACGGCTAGCTACAGTATACTTATCATTCTCAAATTGAGTAAACAAACAGAACCACGAAGCGGAGTCTTCTATGCCCAGTTTGGCTGTTACGCTCTTATCCCATTCATTTGCGGTTGGGCTATTATAGTTGTAATCTTCTGATTCGCTGATTGAATTGTCGTTGTATATTGCCTTAGCTATTTTTGCCAATTCACTTGCATTTGGTAATCTGCCACCCTGATTTTTACACTCTACCATAGCTCCTACCCAGTAGTCATCGTTGTTATTGTATTCACAAGCATTGATACTATACCCTGGTTGACCTTTGTAATCGCTGCAACTTACCGGTGTTGGAACCTTAGCCTGGCTGATTATTTTAACTCCACCTATCTCTATATAAGAATATTCAAGTTTTGCTCCATTGAAAGATATAAGGTCATTTCTTGTATGTTCATCACCACCATACAAGTTTGGTTTTCTGGAGCCATTGAAGTCATAAATACCCGCTACACAACTGTGGATTTGTTTATTATCTACCTTTACACTATCCGGATCTGAGATACATTTTTTATCATAAGATAATATTATCGGTGTACCGTCTCCTAATA
>JAFUUC010000020.1 GCA_017471365.1 bacterium | reverse complement strand
CGATGATTGCAAGGGTGATTAATACCTCTGCTAGTGTAAATGCAGCTTTAGCTACCAATGGTGGCGTGTTTGTGTGCGTAGCACCTTCTGCTAATGTGAAGGCTGCTTTTCTAAACCCTCTCCCGCCAGCGTAAGTCTCGCAAGCTCGCCAACGCTGGCTCCCTCTCACAAAGAGAGAGGGGGTTGACTCAATGGCGGTGTGGTTGCCCCTTGCGGGAACACCCCTCACCCCTGCCCCAGCTACTCGTTCCGCTCCTTCGCATACAGACTCACACGTCCTCGCTCCGCTGCGGCGGTTCGCCTTGTATCTCCCACTTGGCGAGGGGGATATAATGTGTTGGGGTAGTAACCCAAACCTACATTTGTCTGCTAAGCAAATGTAGGTTTCTGTTGCTGTGTGTTTAGTACTCATAAATTCGTCTCCTTTATTAATTTATTAAACAATATCTTAGCGTAATTACCATGATCTTAGTCTATTTACCAAGTTTTGTCAACATACAATTGACACAAATAGAATTGAATTATGATCAAAATTAGACTAAGAGAGTTAATGTGGGAGAAGAACATTTCTGCTGTTCAAATCCAAAAGGAGACCGGCATTCACGCTACAACGATATCAAAAATTATTAATGGCAAACATTTGAATTTCGGTCTGGATACTGTTGATAAATTGTGCTATGTATTGGATTGCAAAATCCAAGATTTATTGATTTATGAGAGAGTTAATAAGTAGAATTCGTGCTATAATTTTTGTATGAAAAAGTTTTTATTGGAGCTTTTAGATTGGATTTATAAGAAAAAATGTTATTTTTGTTCTAAATCTTACGAATCCGTTTGTATGTGTTCAAAATGCTATGATAGTTTAGATTTTTTACCAATTCAAGTAAACAGAAAATTTAACAATGTAAAGATATATTGTGCCGGAGTTTATTCAAAAAATCTTCAAAAGCTTATACGCGGTTTAAAATATCACGGGAAACGCGATCTTGCTTATTATATGGCAAAATTTATGTTTCAATATTGGCAAAAATTGGAAATTGAAGGAGATTTTCAAATTGTGCCAGTGCCTATCTTTCCGAAACGTAAAAAACAGCGGAAATATAATCATATGGAACTTGTGGCAAAAGAATTTTCTCAACTTTCAGGCTATAACATAAATTTTGATTTAATAAAACGTATTAAAGACACAAAGCCACAATACAAATTAAAAAAATCACAAAGAATAGAAAACCTTGAAAACGCTTTTGAAATTGATAAAACAAAGTTAATAAAAGACAAAAAAGTTTTAATTATAGATGATATTTGCACAACAGGGTCGACATTTGAAGAAATGATCAAAACCTTAAACTCCGCGGGAGTTTATGACATCGTATGTCTTACGGCATCCACCCCATTTGAATTGTAAATCGTAACGTTTTAACCCATATTTATTTTTATTATTCACTTTATTTTGTAAAAAAATATTTACTGCTTAGCCAAAAAAAGATTGTTTGTGATACAATGTAGTCATAGGATTAGAGACTTGGAGGGATAAAGATTGGCTCAGCAAAACATGTTTGGGGATGGAAAAATTGTTCCTGTAAATATAAGAGAAGAAATGAAACGTTCATATATAGACTATGCTATGAGCGTTATAGTAGGTCGTGCTTTACCGGATGTTCGTGACGGATTAAAACCGGTTCACAGACGTATTCTTTACGCAATGAACGAACTCGGAATGGCACCTGATAAGCCATTTAGAAAATGTGCAAGAATAGTCGGAGAAGTTCTCGGTAAATACCACCCGCACGGTGATAGTTCTGTATATGAAGCTCTCGTTCGTATGGCTCAAGACTTTTCAACTCGTTACTTAATGGTTGATGGTCATGGAAACTTTGGTTCAGTTGACGGTGACGGAGCTGCCGCTATGAGGTATACAGAAGCCCGCATGCACAAGATCACTCAATCAATGCTTGCTGATATTGATTGCGAAACCGTTGAATTTCAACCAAACTTTGATGGTTCGCTTCAAGAACCTTCTGTTCTGCCTGTTAGACTTCCAATGCTTTTATTGAACGGTGTTTCCGGTATCGCGGTTGGTATGGCAACAAACATTCCGCCGCACAACCTTTGTGAAATTGTTGACGGTACAATTGCCTTAATCGATAATCCGCAAATTACAATTCCTGAATTGATGGAACATATAAAAGGACCTGATTTTCCTACAGCAGCAACCATTGTAGGTCTAAATGATATCAAGCAGGCATATGAAACCGGACGCGGTTCAATTACAATGTCTGCGGTTTCCGGGTTTGAAGAAATCTCAGGCGGTGCCGGTCGTCAATCAAGAACAGCAATTGTTGTAACAGAAATTCCTTATCAAGTTAACAAAGCAATGCTTATTGAAAAAATAGCCGAACTTGTTAAAGACCAAAAAATCAACGGAATTTCAGATATTCGCGATGAATCCGACCGTGACGGTATGCGAATTGTTATTGAACTTAAACGCGATGCGAAACCGGATGTTGTTAGAAATAATTTATATAAATTCACTCAGCTAGAGACAACTTTTGGCGTAAACATGGTTGCTCTTTGTGGACAACAACCAAGACTTTTGAATTTGTACGAAGTTTTAAACGAATTCGTTGAACATAGAATTGAAATCGTTACTCGTCGCACAATTTTCTATTTGAAGAAAGCAAAAGTTCGTGCTCACATTTTAGCCGGTTTAATGATTGCTTTAGGTTCGATTGATGAAGTTATTGAACTTATCAAAAAATCTAAGACAACAGATATTGCTCGTGAAGGTTTGATGAGTCGTTTCGGACTCGATGCAGATCAGGCGAATGCAATCCTTGAAATGCAATTACGCCGTTTGACAGGATTGGAACAAGATAAAGTTAAAGCAGAATACGATGAATTACTCAAAAAAATTGATGAGTATGAATCAATTCTTGCAAGCCGCCAAAAAATCTTGGATATTATCAAAACAGAACTTTTAGAAGATAAAGAAAAATACGGCGACGATAGAAAAACACAGATAGTTCCGGAAAAAGGTGAAGTTACAATTGA
Source organism: bacterium (assembly GCA_017471365.1). GTDB lineage: Bacteria > Cyanobacteriota > Vampirovibrionia > Gastranaerophilales > Gastranaerophilaceae > Zag111. Next base: position 18,901 of record JAFUUC010000020.1, on the reverse strand, counting down.
GGATTTGACACCAAATACTCCAATGGCAGTATTTATAACTCATCAAGGATATTTGAAACGTATATCCTTGGATACTTTTGAACGTCAAAATCGAGCAACTCGCGGCAAATCCGGTATTAAAACCAAAGAAGATGATGATATTCAACACTTCTTTACTGCAATGATGCATGATAAAGTGTTGTTCTTCTCATCTAAGGGAACCGTTTACAGTCTGAATGTTTATGACTTCCCAGAAGGAGGAAGACAGTCTAAAGGCTTACCAATTGTGAATGTTCTTCCGATTGCTCAGGATGAAACAATTACCGCTGTTGTACCTGTAAGCAATTTTTCACATGATTTGAATTTGATTATGTTAACAAAAAAAGGCAATATCAAACGTATTGAACTTGATAACTTCTCAAATATAAGACGTAACGGTATCATTGCGATTGGACTTGATGAAGGTGACAGTCTAAATTGGGTAAAACTTGCAACCGCGAAAGATGAAATTATTATCGGAACATCTTGCGGTATGGCAATTAGGTTCCCTATTCAAGATTTAAGACCTCTTGGTAGAAGTGCAAAAGGTGTGATATCGATGAAATTACGTTCCGGAGATGAAATTGTCGGATGTGATATTGTTCCGCGAGATTATGACGCTGATTTGCTTGTGGTAACCTCTGACGGTTTTGGCAAACGTACAAAACTTTCTGAATTTAGAAGTCAAAATAGAGGTGGTTTAGGCTTGATCGCAACAAAATTCAAGACTTCATCCTCTCGCTTGGTTGCTTTGACAATAGTTAGAGATTCAGATGATATTATGCTTGTTACGGCAAATGGTGTTGTGACAAGAATTAATGCCGGTTCTATTTCACGTCAGGGCAGACCTGCAACAGGCGTTAGAGCCCAAAACTTGAATGATAATGACTCTGTTGTTTCGGTAAATAAAATTATTAATCCCGATGAAGATGATATCACAATAAAATCTTCGATATCTGAAACCGAGCCAGCTCAGGGGTCAGAGCAACAAAATATGTTTACACAAACGGAAGAATAATTATAAGAAACTGTAAGTTGGAAGGACTTCTTCCAGCTTACAGTTTTTTGTTTATAAACTTTATGCAAAGAAAGGGAGAAAAGAAAATGGCAGATGCAAAAATTTTGGCGACGATTGAAAGATCAGATACAGAACAATTACAAATTTCTTTGAGCGAATTTAAGGGAACAAGTTATTTAAATATGAGAATATTTTTTACCAATGATGGCGGAACGACTTGGATTCCGACTAAGAAAGGTGTAACTTTCACTCCGGATCAACTTGATATTTTAGAAGAAGCAATTGCCGAAGCTAAAAAAGAGTTCATGGCTGAGGGATAAATAGCCAATAACAGATTAAGTTTTTAAATATAGGGTGGACAAAGCAGGTAGCGAGTCCACCCTAATGCAAAGATTGATATGAGCGATATAGTACAAAACAAACTATTTGAACAGAAATTGAGCCTCAAAAAGCGAGGTGCAGGGCAGGGCAGCGAAGCTCAGGATACATATGCCCGGCACAAGTACGCAGTTTGTCTTGTCAATATCAAGGCTCTTGGGGTAAAAACTTTTAGTTACATAATCCCACCGCAGTTTCAAGATAAGATAAAAATAGGGCAGGCACTGCTTGTCCCGTTTGGCAAACAAGGGATGATAAACGCTTTCTGTGTCGGGTTTAGCGACTATTTGCCCGAAGATATTAAGGCAAAATCTATTACAAGAATTATTGAACAAACTCCACTTTTTTCAGTTGAATATTTAAAACTTTTGGAATGGGTCGCAAATTATTATTGTACAGATCTTGTTACTGTTTTGAACGCGGCAATTCCACTCAAACTTATTGAAAAATCTTTAAAAACAGAATTATCTATTGAATATGTTAGAGATTTTGGTGCTACAAAACGTCAGTTACAAGTATTGGGAATCTTAAAAGAACACGGTAAGATGAACCTTGTTTCGTTTGAAAAACTTGCTAAAACGACTCGAGCAACAACAAAAAAACTTGAAGCTTTAGGATGTGTAAGGATTACGGAAGAAGAAATTTATCGCAATCCTCTTGATATCTTAAACATCAATAAAATTGAGTCTTTAAATAGTTTATCTGAATTACAGCAACAAGTATACGAAGGTATAACTGCCAGGATTAAAAAAGAAAAATCGCCGCAAATATTAGTTCACGGAGTTACTGCAAGCGGTAAAACAGAAGTGTATTTCAAGCTTATTGACGATACGATTAAGTCTGGCAAAAATGTACTTTTCTTGGCTCCGGAAATTGCACTGGCATCACAATTAACAAAACGTTTAGCAAAAAAATTCGGAACAAAAGACGTTGCAATTTGGCATTCGAGTATTTCTGAAGGCGAGAGGTATGACGTTTGGCAAAAACTTTATAAAAATGAAATAAAAATTTTAGCTGGAGCCAGAAGTGCTGTTTTTGCCCCATTGCAAAACATCGGCTTAATTATAATTGACGAAGAACACGAAAGTGCTTACAAGCAAACGTCACCTGCTCCACGCTATGATGCAAGACTTGTGGCTAAAAAACTTGCAGAGTTTAATGAATGTCCTTTAATTTTAGGATCAGCAACCCCTGATATTTCGAGTTATTACTATGCTTTTAACACTAATAACCTCTTTCAGATGTTGAAACGTTATAATAATGCCAAAGTCGCTCCGGTGACAGTTATTAATATGCAAGAATACGGTCAGGCAGCTTATAAACACTTGATTTCAAAGCCATTACAAATGGCTATAAAAGAAGCACTGGATGAAAAAAAACAGGTAATTTTGCTTATCAATCGCCGTGGGTATTCAACTTATACTCAATGTCAAGGCTGCGGGCATGTAATCGAATGCCCAAATTGTGCTATTCCGATGATTTGGCATGCTAAAGACAATATGCTCAAGTGCCACTATTGTAACCATACGATGTATTTTCCGGATAATTGTCCGAATTGCGGATGTGACGCATTGAAAAATTCAGGCACAGGAACCCAAAAAATAGAACAATATATAGAAGAACTTTTTCAAGGGTACAATATTGCAAGAATTGACAGTGATATTTTAACTAGAAAAGGCGAACACGTAAGACTTTTAGACAAATTTCAAAAGGGTGAAATTGATATCTTAGTCGGTACACAAATGATTGCAAAAGGATTGGACAATCCAAACGTTACGCTCGTCGGTGTAATCAGTGCAGATGCGAGTTTTAATTTACCAGATTATCGTGCTTCTGAACGGGGTTTCCAACTTTTAACTCAGGTTGCCGGACGTGCGGGACGTGGAGAATTTCAAGGAAGGGTATTTTTTCAGACATATAATCCTGAATTTTATGCTCTTGAAAGTGCAAAATCTCAAAATTATTCCGAATTTTACAAAAAAGAAATTATTTCCCGCGAAGAATTTGATTACCCGCCATTCAGTCAAATTATTAGAATTATTCTAAGTTCCATGAACAAATTTCGTGCCGAAAAATCTGCTCAGGAAGTTGCACTCAGACTCTGTACTATGATTGAAAAGTTCGGATTTGGTGAAAGATTGGAAGTTCTTGGTCCAACACCTTGCGTTATCGAAAGAATTAACAGTCAATGGCGTTTTCAAATAATAATTAAAAATAAATTAGAGGATAAAGGGCATCAGTTCATTTCAAGCTTTTTATCAAAAATCACAGCACCAAAAGACATTCGTATGACAGTCGATGTCGATCCTTTGGATATATTATAGTTCTTCCAATGCAGCTATTTTCATATCTTTAAAATCAGGTATTTTTCCTGTCCAGATTTTTTCAGCTTCAACAGCTTGATGAATGAGCATATCCAGACCCGTAATTGTTCGATAATTGTGCTTTTGAGCCAGTTTTACAAGTAGAGTCTTCTTCGGATTATAAATAACATCATAAACAATTGCATCTTGCGGCAAAGTTAAAAGTTCATTTTCCTCCACAGGAGTGTAACCTACGTTATTACCGCTCATACCTATAGGAGTAGTATTTACAAGAAAGTTTATAGAAGAAAGATCTCTAATACGATCAATCTGATAAGCATTAAATTCAACAAGCGGAAATGCTTTTCTTAAATATTCGAGAAGTTCCAAACAGTTAGCAACATTTCGTGTATAAAGTTTGATTTCTTTCACATTACACTGAGCAAGTGCAGTTATTGCAGCTCGTGCGGCTCCACCGGTACCCAATATTCCGATAGTTTTGCTTGACAAAATAACATCCGGTGGTATTGCATTTTTAAAACCAGCAATATCAGTATTGTAGCCTTTAAGACTAAAATTTTCCTGATCAATTTTAACTGTATTTACTGCATGTGCCAAATTAACAGATTGATCAATATCATCCAAAAACATTGTCACAGGTAATTTTAGAGGTATCGTGATATTGAAACCAACATAATTATTCGTTCTAAGATATTTTATTCTATCGACAAGCTGATCCGGACGGGTTTCAATAAGCTCATAAGTCGCATCAATTCCAATACTTTTGAACCCGGCATTATGAATGTATTCAGATAAAGAATGTCCCAGAGGATAGCCTATTAATGCAAATTTTTTAGATTCCATAATTATTCCTCTTTTTTATAGCCACATTTAATATTTGAGCAACAAATTACTTCCCCATTTTTTAATTGTTTTTTTACCAGAAGTTCACCGCAATTCGGGCATTTTTCTCCTGTTGGCTCATTCCATAGCACAAAATTACAGTCAGGGTACTTATCACAACCGTAAAAAACTGTGCCACGTTTTGATTTACGTTCTACTATTATTCCATTTCCACATTTTGGGCAACTAACACCGGTAGATCGGCGATAAGGTTTACGATTTGCACAATCAGGAGATGTACACTCAAGATATTTACCATAAGGACCAATTTTAAATACCATATCTGAACCGCATTTTTCGCATTTTTCTTCACATACTTCTTGCGGCTTTTCTTCTTGTGTTTCTTCGGTATTATTTTCTAATTCATTTAAAGACATTGCCGTCTTACATTCAGGGTATCCGCTGCATCCTAAGAATTGAGATCCTTTTTTACTTGTCCTCAAAACCATCGGTTTACCGCAATTTGGGCAGTTAATTTTTGTGGCAACAGTTACTCTTTGAGCAGTCTGCATTACTGCATTAACTTCATTCATAAACGGAGTATAAAAGTCCTGCAAAACTTTAAGCCAAATAACCTTTTTATCCGCTATTTCATCAAGTTTTGCCTCCATACCGGCAGTAAATTTGTAATCCATAATATCGGAAAATTCACTTACAAGTTGTTTTGAAACTGTTCGCCCCAAAAGCGTTGGGAAAAGAACTTTATTCTTTTTTTCAACATATTTTCTGGTTTGGATTACGGTAATAATTGTTGCATAAGTTGATGGACGACCAATACCATATTCTTCCAGTGCTTTGACTAATGATGCTTCATTGTAACGAGGCGGCGGTTGAGTAAAGTGTTGTTTTGGCTCAACTTTACGGCAAGCAACTTTGTCACCTTGTTCAAGGTCCGGAATTTTTGCATCTGATTCTTTGCTATTATCATCTTCATCGTCATTATACAGAGTCAAGAACCCGTCAAATAAAATTTTGCTTGTTCCTGCTTTGAGTGTATAATCGCCTGATTCAATTTCAATTGTTTTATTTGCAATCTGTGCAGGTGCCATTTGAGATGACATAAATTTTTCCCAGATCAATTTATAAAGTTTATACTGGTCGTTATCAAGATATTTTTTTATGCTGTCCGGGGTTCTATCAGGATAAGCCGGACGAATAGCTTCGTGAGCATCCTGAACATTTTGTTTTCCTTTAGCGTAAATATTAGCTTCTTTAGGGTAATAATTTTCTCCGTAATTATCAATAATAAAGTCGTGAGCCAAAGCTTGAGCATCATCCGAAATACGAACAGAATCAGTTCTCATATAGGTAATTAAACCAACCGGAGTACCATCAATTTCAACACCTTCATAGAGTCTTTGAGCAACTTGCATTGTCTTTGAAACCCCAAAACCAAGTTTTGAACTCGCAGCTCTTTGCATTGTTGAAGTTATAAAAGGTGCTGTCGGTTTACGTTTAGTTGTTTTTTTAGTAACTTTTGAAACTTCGTATTGAGTGGACGGATCAGTTAAATAATCAACAATTTTTTGTGCTTCTTCTTGATTTTTAATAGTTTTTTCTACGGACTTTCCTTTAATTTTAGAAAGCTCTGACTCAAATATTTTTCCATCTTTATCCAAATTTGCGTGAATTGACCAATATTCTTGCGGAATAAATTTCTCAATTTCATCTTCACGTTCGCATATCATCCTCAAAGCAACCGATTGGACACGCCCGGCGGAAAGCTTTCTGTTGCCCATTTCTTTCCACAGAACCGGACTAAGTTTGTAGCCTACAAGTTTGTCAAGAATTTGACGAGTCTGTTGAGCTTTAACCATATCCATATCAATAGAACGTGGATTTTCAACGGAATTTTTTACCGCTTTTGGAGTAATTTCGTTGAAAACTATACGATAAATTTTCTCATCCGGAACTTTTAAAATTTCTCGCACATGCCATGCAATAGCTTCTCCTTCTCGGTCAGGGTCGGATGCAAGATAAACTCTATCCACTTTTTTAGCTAAATCGTTTAGTTTTTTCACAACCTGTTGCTTACCGGGGATTATTTCAAATTTCGGCTCAAAATTATTATTGACATCGAATCCTAAATTTTCCGTTGCAGGATCCTTTGTTGGCAAATTTCTTATATGTCCATAACTTGCTTCTATTTGAAATCCGTCACCAAGAATTTTTTTTATTGTTTTTGATTTTGCCGGTGACTCAACTATTACTAGTGATTTTTCTTTTGCTGTCATAATCTCCCGATATTTTTATGTCGGCATTGCTATGCCGACCTATTTTTTTTAAATTGCTTTATACCTATCCCCGTTACACTGTCTTATTATGCCCTTCAATTCCATAGTTGTCAAGTTCATAAGTAAATCATCGAGTTTTAAACCTGTTAACGTTAAAAGCTCATCTACACATTTTTCCTCAATACGAATATTTTCATAAATTTTTTCTTCGTCATATGTGAGAGTGGGCAAAGTAAGCTGTATACGTTCCGGTTCTTTTTGTATTTCCCAGTTCAATGTGTTTAAAATATCATCGCTATTTGTGACAATAGCAGCCCCATTTTTCAATAATTTGAAAATCCCCTCAGTATTAGGATTAGAAATTTCGCCCGGAATACACATCAACTCTCTATTCTGATCAAGAGTCAAATTCGCAGTAATCAATGCTCCACTTTTTAACGAAGCTTCCGCCACAAGCGTACCGTATGAAAGCCCAGAAACTATACGGTTTCTTTGCGGAAAACGGAATTTTATCGGCTCAAATGTGGGATAATATTCTGTAATTACGGCACCATAACCGTTTTCAATATTCGAATATAAGGTCTTGTTCTGAGTAGGATAAATAAAATCAAAACCACTTGCAATAACTCCAATTGTTTTCAAATTATTTTCAATTGCAGCCGTATGTGCAACAGTATCAATTCCAGATGCTAACCCCGAAACTATACAAATATCCGTATTAGCAAGTCCTGATATTATCTTGCGTAAATTATTTCTCGCATTTGTACTTGCACGTCTTGAACCAACTACTGCAAGAGTTTTTTCTAAATTACATTCAAAAAGTTTCCCTTTATAGTATAAAACAGCAGGAGGATTATCAATATTTAAAAGCATTTTGGGATATTTTTCGTCTTCGAGTGTTAAAAAATTTATTCCGCGAGTTTCTACCTGTGCAAATACTCTATCGACATCAACTTTATCTCTTAAACGAAGAAAATTCTGCACCTTCTTTACACTTAAACCGTCGATTTTTTCTAATTCAGAACTACCTGCATTAAAAGCCTTTTCTATATCACCAAAATGGTCGTAAAGCTTTTTTATAAAATTGCTGTCTATTTGCTCTATAGAAGAAAAAGCTATCCAGAATTTTTTGTTCATATTAAGCGTTTTCTTTCTGCCTGTTAATTCTTTCTATTAAAGATTTCATATTATCTTTTTCTTCTTGTGGAATATCAAAATTCATGTAATCTTCAAAATACTCAATTGCATCATCAAAATCACGTCTTGCTAAAAATAAAATTCCTGCTTTTTTGTATGCAATCGCCATTTTATTATTACGTGAAATTGATTTCAAAAAATTTGAAAGAGCTTTGTCTATCTCATCATTCGCCTGATAAGCTTCCCCAAGATAATAATAAATCCACTCATTTTCATCTTTATATTCAAGAATATTTTCAAAATTTTCAATCGCAGCTTCATAATTTCCAAGTTCAAAATGAACTCTGCCCAAATCATAATAAGCATCATAATTGTCAGGCTGTTTATCCAAAATATATTCCAACTCATCAATCGCAAGATCCAATTTTGTATCTTCCATATAAAATCTTGCTAAATAATGTCTAAAAATCAAATCTTCAGGTAGCATATCTATTGCATAAGAAAGAACATTGATTCCCTCCCCATAACGTTTTTGTTTGTAATAAATATCCACAAGATTTATATAGCATTGTGCAATTAGCGGATTTAATTCGATTGATTTTAAGTAGTTTTTTTCAGCCTTTTCTTCATTACCTGCATTTGCGTAACAAAGCCCCAAATTATTATAAACCTCAGCATTAGTCGGATCACTTTCCAAAATTACCGTAAATAAATCTATTGCCCCATTCCAATCTTGATTTTTAAAACATTCAAGTGCTTTTTCCAGTTTTTCCATTTTTTTCCCTTATTTTTAGTGCCGGCATAACGACACCAACCTTCTATATATCCTTATAAAACGTATCTAGCGGCACATCAAGAGCCTTTGCTATATCATACAAAACAAGACACGATGGTGTCTGTTTGCCACCCTCGATTTTTTGAATTGAATCACTAACAACATTCGCCATTTCAGCTAACTTTGCCTGTGACAATTTTCTTCTTAGACGTTCAACCTTGATATTGAAACCAACTGTTGCCATTCGTTTGTCCCGCATATTTATAATTATTCATGTTGACAAAAAAAATTCTACGGCATATTATACGTAAGCAAGTATTACTATACGTTAAAAAGGAATGCAATATGGATAAAAAATAGATAGCACAAAAATTAGACGAATTTGAGCGAATGGCGACAGAAGTTTCATGCCTGATTGAAACAACTGCTAATTCGTGCGAAAGAAACGGCTATACGGAGCAAGAAATCCCACTGCGTATTGCACAAACAAAACAAGACGAACTTCTTGACCAAATTCGCGATACAAATATTGAACTATACGTATAAGATTTTACAATCCTAAGGTCATGTTTTCATCTGTACTTGAACCAATATTTTTAATTATTGTTCTTGTGTTTCCTTGAGCATCAAAGCTTTTCGGTTTCATGACCATTTTTATTCTATCGGCAAATATAGTTCTAACCCCTTGAGTTATACTTGAGCGACCTGTAAAATAAGCTTCATTTGGTTTTTTTGTTGCATTATCCGGATACAATGTAACTTTTGGACCCGCTGCATAATAATCTTGGTACCATATACGAACATTGCCACTCGCGTTAAATATTGAACGTTTTTGGTTATATTCCTGATAAGAAGATTTCAAAACCAACTTATCACCATCATCCATTATAGCATTTGTTGTTGTATTACCAAAAGCTTTAAGATTACCTGTTGTAGCATCGTAAACAAATTTGTCTGCAAAAGATTCGTTCTTTTCTTGTTTTACTCTCGCATTGCCGATCAAAACGAGTTTTTTCAAATCACCCGTATTTTTATCTGTCGTAATTTCTGCGGAATTTGAAAAGGTTTCTATTTCTTTATAAAGCATAGTAACTGCACCATTTGCAGTCATAACACCGGTATTTGTATTATATTCCTGGACATTTGCATTGATTACAACAACCGGTGTTTTACCTTCAAACACTATTGACTGAGTATCACCTTCTGCCCTGACAATTTTTGTAATTAAAGAAACTTTTAAAATATTTGCTTTAACTTCTCTTTTTTTATTTTTCTTTATTTCAAAGGCATAAGGTTTGTCATAAAATGTAGCTGTATCTAATTTTTGATCTTGAGTAACTTGTACATCAGCACTATCACCAACGACCTTCATATCATCAATAGTAACTTTGACATCGCCGTTAAATTTGATTTTGCTATCCGATTCATTATAAGTTTGATTTTTAGACTCTATAATCATGTCCGATGCTTGGACAGCGATCCCTGTCATTATAACTATTGTACCCAATATTGTAAGAATTTTTTTCATACTATTTCTTGTCCTCATAAATCTTTGATACGGTATTTCCGCTTATTGTGAATTTGTCATAATTTGGGCTGATAGTAATTTTGTCAGCCGTAGATAAAAGTTCTTTTCCTTTTTGAATTTTTACATGCCCTTCTGCAACAATCGGTGAGCGGGAATCTATCCAATGGAGTTTATCTGCTTTGAGAGTAATCCCGTCTTTCAGAGCTATAAATGTATCACTGTATAATATTATGTCCCTTTTCTGAGAATTATAAGTTCCTTTTGATGAAGTCAAACTCATAGAAACTTCGTTATCTTTATAAAAATTAGCGATTACTTTATTAAGTTGAGCAACTCCGTTATTACTATCCCATTGACCGGTTTCACCGTAGATTTCCCAGTACTTAACCTCGTTTTTGGTTTCAGTAAGAATTACACCGTTAACAACAGCTTGCTGTCTATCAGCGTTATTAGAAGCCATATGCTTTTTAAAATCATGAGTAATTACACCGGCAGTAATAAATGCCCAGGCAAGTATACCCACAACTACTAAAGCTGTTATAACATAAACTCTTTTTTTCTTTGTAAGGTTTTGCCAGTTCATACAAAAAATTTTAGCACAAAATATTTTTTAAGGAAATTTGTTAAAATATTAAAATTATCTTAATAATTAACCAAACTATTTACTTTTGTAATATAATTAACAGGTAATTATTACAGATTAGGGAAATAGAGGATATATTATGACATTAAGATACGATTGTGGAGAGGTTATTACGGCAATGGTTACACCGATGAATGCGTTCGGCTCCATTGACTATGATAAAGTTGAAAGTTTGACAAAACACCTTATTGAAAACGGTAGTGACGCGATTCTTGTCGCCGGAACAACAGGGGAATGCCCAACTCTTACAAACGAGGAAGAAAGAGAACTTGTTAGCACTGTAAAAAGAGCTGCCGCAAACAAGGCAAAAATAATTTTGAGTGCCGGTTCAAATTGTACTGAAACAGCTGTTGAATTTTCTAAAAATGCTCAAAAAGAGGAGGCTGATGCAATTTTATCAGTTGTACCGTATTACAACAAACCAAATCAACGGGGGCTGATTGAACATTTCACAACAGTTGCAAAATCAACTGTTCTCCCTGTAATTTTATACAATATTCCATCAAGAACAGGGGTGACACTGGAACCAAATACAGTAGCTTATCTGGCTTCCACATGCGAAAACATAGTAGGTATTAAACAAAGCTTTGCCGATATGGATAAGGTAAGTGAAATAAGAATGCTGTGTCCGGATGATTTTGCAATTTATTCGGGCGATGATAGTTTAACGTTGCCAATGCTTTCACTAGGTGCAAACGGTGTAATTTCTGTTGCATCTCATCTTTTTGGAACAGAAATAAAATCCATGATCAGAAACTTTAAAGCCGGTGATGTTCTTGCTGCAAGAAATATGCACAAAACTTTATATCCGGTATTTAAAACTTTATTTATGGCTCCAAATCCTATTCCTATAAAGGCTGCTTTAGCTTATAAAGGAATGATTGAAGCATATGTAAGAAAACCACTTGTTCAATTATCGGATGATGAAAAAATTCAATTGTTTAAGACGATAGATCAAGTGAGGAATGAATTGGACAAAGAAGGCTAATTGTTTCTTAGTCCATAAAATCAATAATTATTGTTAGTACATATATAAGAGGGTAAAAAATTGAAAAACAAAATTATCATGTTTTGGGCAATTGTAGCGATAGTAATAACTTCGCTATTTATTGTTTACAAAAAACCTACAAAACTGGGGCTGGATTTGGTTGGTGGTTCGCGTATAATGCTTGAAGCCAAAACCACAGAAACAGTTCCTGCTATTACTCAAGAAGTAATGAATCGTTTACAGTTCGCCATCGAAAGCCGTGTTAATAAACTTGGTGTTTCAGAAACAAGTGTTGCACAAGTTGGCGATAAAAGACTGCTTGTAGAAATTCCTAACGTAACTGATTTGAAAGAGGCAGAAGCGTTCTTAGGTAAAACAGCTCAATTAGAATTTAAGCAACCTGAATTTGATTCTAATAAACAACCTAAAAGAGATTCCGTTGGAAATATTATTTGGTATCCTACGGGTTTGACAGGTGAAGATTTGAAGGGGGCAACTATTGGTTCCGATCAAACCGGTCAATGGACAGTTTCTTTGGAATTTAATTCTAAAGGTGCAACAAAGTTTGCAGAATTAACTCAAAAACTTGTTGGTCAGCAAATGGCTATTTTCTTCGACAATGAGGAAATATCAGCTCCTGTAATAAGAGAAGCTATTTTCGGTGGAAGAGCAGAAATCTCAGGTGGAAATAGCGGATTTAAGTATGAAGAAGCTGAAAAAATGGTTAACCTGTTGAATGCAGGTGCTTTACCTGTACCTTCTGATATTATTCAAGAAAATACTGTTGGTCCGACTTTGGGTGCTGATAGTATCGAAAAATCAAAATTCGCAGGAATTTTGGGGATCGCACTTGTTATGATATTTATGGTACTTTATTATAGACTACCTGGGGTAATTGCTGATATTGCTTTAACTATTTATGGTTTGATTTTATTTGCATTATTCAAAACTATTCCTGTAACTCTAACTTTAGCCGGTATTGCAGGTTTCATTTTGAGTATAGGTATGGCCGTTGATGCTAATATTTTGATTTTTGAAAGAACTAAGGAAGAATTGAAAGCCGGTAGAAATTTATTTACAGCTATTAATTCTGGTTTTGACAGAGCATGGTCAAGTATTTTTGATTCAAATATGACAACTATTTTGACATGTTTAATTCTGTACTTCTTGGGTACAAGTGTTGTTAAAGGATTTGCTTTAACTCTTGCACTTGGTGTTCTTGTTTCGATGTTCACTGCAACTACTGTTACAAAGAACTTTATGCACCTGATTTTCGGTACGGGAGAATTAAAATACCCTGCATTATTCGGTTTGAAGAAAAATGATATAGGGCAAGGATTTGAAGTTACTGAAACTAAACGTGAAAAAGCACGTTTTGGTGTTCTGGACTAAGAAAGTACGAGGTAAAACAAATGGATAACATAGATAAAAATTTAAATAATGAACAAAAACCTAAAAAGAAATTTGAAATTCACGTTGTAAAATACAGAGTGCTGTGGATGTGCTTATCGGCAATTTTACTTTTGCCCGGCATATTTTCAATGATTTATTCAATGATTCATTATCCAACACACACTCCTGTAAAAGTCGGTATTGATTACACGGGCGGTACAATTTTGCAATACGGTACAACTGATAAAGTAGAAAGTTCTCAAATCGCCAAAACCAGAGAAGAATTAACTAATGCCGGCATTACAAATACTTATTTACAAGTTTTGAATGTTGAACCAACAGAACAAAACGGCAATATTAATTCTATTGTTTCAGTTAGAACAAAATTTATTGATGAAGGATCCGATACGGCTCAAAATATTACCAATGTGGTTAAAAATGATTATAAAGATGCTCAACTTATTCAGGCATCATCTGTTGGTCCAACTTTGAGTAATGAACTTTTCAAAATGTCTTTCATAGCCTTGTTAGTTGCAATAATTGGGATGATAATTTACATTTCATTCACATTTGAATTAAAGTATGCAATATCTGCAATTTTGGGTTTATGCCACGACGTTTTGTTTGTAACGGGTGTATTTTCAATATTAGGTCTTTTATATAACGTTGAAGTGGATGGTTTATTCTTGACGGCAATTTTGACAGTTATAGGTTACTCAGTAAACGATACTATCGTAACTTATGACCGTATAAGAGAAAATATGCGATATTATGGCAGAAAAATGACTTATGGAGAAATTGTCGATGCTTCCGTTGAACAGGTAATGGCAAGAAGTATAAATACATCTTTCACTACTGTACTTGTACTTGGTGCATTGTATTTCTTCGGAGGGGTAACCACAAGAGATTTTGTTCTTGCGATGATGCTTGGTGTTCTTGTTGGAACTTATTCAAGTATATTCTTCTGTAGTATGCTTGTTGACTTTTGGACAGAAAAAGCCAACGCACCGAGAAAAATGGCTATTGAAGAAGCGTAATAATAAACATTCTATACGAGAACGGATATGAAAAATTTTTCATATCCGTTCTTTTTAACTTTTAAACAGCTTTTCCCATTAATTTATCAAGCCACGAAGCTTTAAAACTTGATTCATCGAAATCCTTTCCCGGAAGTTTGGACTTCATTTCAAAACAATCTATAAAACCTGAACCTACTTCAAAAAGACTAAAACCTAAACCTTGCTGCTTTTCTTTTTTTCTGCGACCACGCCGTAAAAAACCTGTATTGCCGCCACTGCCACCGTCGTTATTTTTCCCGGTAGCTGCTTTTATCATAGGCGATGATCTTCCAATGTTTACATCGAAACTCATATGCCATTTCCCTTTTATTTTTTCCCTACTTATATAAAGTTTTTTTTTAAGTCGATATTGATATCATAAAATTTTTTTTAACAAAAATTTACATAAATTAAATATTTTCAGCACTTGTGCCGTAAGTATTAATGAGGTTTTCATGTCGATAAAAATTGATTCAAATCTTGAATATTTAAAATCCAAACTTAATATTCCAGACTCACGACTTGAAGAATATCAAGGAAAAAGTGTCGAAGAAATTTTGCTATCTGAAGCTGCACAGGGAAACCAAATGGCTATACAAGTTGCCGCAGACATGTTTACAGATCCTGAGCAACTGGTAGAATTATTCCAACTTGCCGATCCGGAAAACAAACTTATCATTATAAGATCTATGCCATCTTATGATATGAAAGAACTTATTCCAATGTTAGATATCGAAGATTTAATTGTTGGATTACAATTTTTTTCACAAGAAAAACTTCTTGATTTATTAAAGGAAGTTCCGAAAGAAGAACTCGTAAAAGTTGTGTTTGAAATGTTTTCACCGGAACAAATAATAACATATATGCCGGAAGAACAACTTGACAAACTTTTAACAGGTGTCAATATGGACAAAAATTTGGTTATAAAGAATTTGCAATCTCTTCCTGCAATGTATCTTCAGCAAATAATAGAAAGCGTAACCGGAGAAGAAGCGAACGGAACCTCTCAAAGTTTGGCATTTCAGATTTCCCAATTTAGTGACAGCGATTATAAAGCTGCGATAAGAAACCTTCGCCCTGTTCAAAAACAAGAACTAACACTCGCAATAACTACACAACACCCAAAATTATATGAACAATTCGATGCTTCGGCGTACACAAATATTATGAACAGAGAACGAAATAAAGAAGAGATTATAAAATCAATGGAGGTAATCAAACCGGAATACCTTCATAAAATGATCGCACAACTTCCCGACGATTTGATGTCCATTGTATTAACTCAAATTGATGACCAAAAATTTGCGGATGTTTTAATCAATAAACACCCTGAAATTTTGGCAAAATTTCTTGCCGGCTAGCATAAATGAATTGTAAGTTGTTATACCAGCCTACTAATTATCCGCCAGGCAAACGAACATAAGTCCAGTGCCGGTGTGAGCATAGTTGCTAGCGTGCGTGTCACCACTGCGGAAGGTGCGAATGCGAGCACCATTGCTCGTAGTCGAGTACTCCTCTGACGACCACAGGAGGAAGGCCGAAACAGAAGAAGGAGCAATGCCCAATTTTGCAACCTCTGTAGTATTCCAACTGCCGTAGCTTGTTCCTGAATATTTGCCTATGGCATCGCCGCTTGTTATATTAGGGTATACTGCTTTAGCGATGTTAGCCAGTTCTGTCATGGTAGGTAGGTGACCACCCATTTCCTTACACGTTACCAACGCTCCTACCCAGTAATCACTTTCTCCTGAGTATGGGCAGTGAGATATTATTTCAGGGAAGTCGTTTTTGTAAGTTTCACAGTTTTTTGCTGGTGGTGTTGCTGCGGGTGCTAATATATAGTAATCTCCAATCTTTGAAAATATGCCTATATGAGCTCCATTGAAACCTATAAGATCTTTACCAAACATATTTGGTTTATGATGATAATTCAAATCATAAACTCCTGCTACACAACTATGAATAACTTTGTTATCTGACTTTATACTATCAGGATCAGATATACAATCTTTTTTATAACTTAGTATCATAGGAGTACCATCAGCCAATGTAATAGCAGCTGGCTTCATAAATGGATTTATAAGCCCTATTTTGCTCAATGTTTGTAGGTTTTCTACAGTAGTTGTTTTAAGCTTTTTATCCATATCAATAAAACTTACTTCGTTATAAGGAATACATTCCGTGAATGCTGAGTTTGTACCGTCGCAGATCTTTGTAATCTTCATGTATTTGCTTAATTCTTCTACAAATTCTGCTGTACTACTGTAGGTATTGTTGATCCCGCCATGCAAGTCTAGCATGTTTAAGCCTTGAATTAATTTAGCTTCGGTAACTTTCTTCTGATTGCCGTCGACTTTTTCGTTCACTTTTGCGATCAGTGTTGGCAAAGTAAGTGCAGCGACTACGCCGATGATTGCAAGGGTGATTAATACTTCGGCCAAAGTAAAGGCTGCCTTGCCCCTTGCGGGGAACAGACCCACCCTTAGTCCCTCCCTAGCTAGGGAGGGAAGTTTTTTCAGTGGTGGTGTGTTTGTGTGCGTAGTACCCTCACCCGCATTTCTAATGCTCAGTTTTCGCATTGAAATTCTTCCCTCTCCCACCAAAAAACGCTGTGGGCGAGGGGAATTAACTTTTCTCCCTCCATGGATAGGGAGGGTTGGGGTGGGTTGTTTAATGTGGCATATCGAACCCCCCATCCCTACCTTACCTCTCGCAAACAATTCACCGGATTGTTTGCTCGGCAGAGTCCTAGCTAGGGAAGGGAATGCTTTTGTGATAGTGTGGTTGCCCCTTGCGGGGTTAGCACCCACCGCGATCCTTCCAAGAAGGGAGAAAGATTTCTCCGTGATAGAACGTAGGGAGTGAAGTTTTTTGCCGGTGGCTTGATTCGCTCCAACAGTACTTACTGCTAAAGTCAATGTTAATATTTTCTTTTTCATATCTTTCTCCTATTTACAAGTAGTATACTATTAGTAATCATGAGTATACTCTCTTAAGTTTTTGATGTCAAGTTCATATAATTGATTCCATGAGCAAGGAACGGAATGATATTTTTGCAAAAAACTTAAAAGCCGAACGTTACCGTAAGGGTGTTACACAAGCTCAACTGGCTGAAGCAATTAATATTAGTGAAAGTTCTGTTAGTCTCATTGAGCGTGGAATTCAGTCACCTTCTATATTTTTAGTGTATGACATATCAAAATTTTTGGAAATTGATATAAACGATTTGCTCAAAAATATTTCTTAAAAAAAAACAAAATCTATAGCAAAATTTTTTTTTCTTGTGTATTATGTCATGCATACGTTCAATTTAGTTGGAAGAAACATGTTATCTATACAAGAAAAAGATACTGATAGAATATTTAAGCCTGACCTCAGCTCAAAATCCGGTCGAGAACTTTTGGCTTTTTACCTTCAAGCAAAATTTAAACAAATTTTAGTTTTTGACAAGAAACAAGATGTTCCTATTATAAATGCGATTAATTCAGGTTTTATCAATCGATTTTCTCGCAGAATTATTGATAATCCCAAAAAGCGTATGCTTATTGGGGTAACAGGAGAATCTGCTTCGGGAAAATCTACAATTTGTCACGAAATTAAAAAAGTTATTGAAGAATTGTCTATGCCGGTTACGGTTTTGAGTACCGATAATTATTTTAATGATATTTCAAAATTAATTGATAAGTACGGATCTTTTGACAAATTGCGTGACAATGGTTATGACATTGATGCTCCGACAAGTTTTCAACTTGATATTTTACGCAGTGATCTTGAAGATTTGTCTGATGGAATTGATATTAAAGCTCCGATGTATCTTCCGAATGGTACTGGTGTATCGGTGCCGAAAGCATTTGATGTTCATTCGCAAAAATTTGTCGTTGTTGAAGGCATCGCAACCATGTATGAAGATGTCAAAGATGTTTTTGACGTAAAAATATATGTTGAAACAGATAATGATATAAGAAAAGAACGTTTTGTTTCCAGAGCCATACAAGAACGTAACCAAAGCAAAGAAAATGCATTGAAACATTGGAACTATATCGCTCAAGCCGGAGAAAAATATGTAAAACCTTTCCGCAACGAAGCTGACCTCGTTTTGAACGGTAATTCTGACTTAAAATATTTTGCACAGATTTTAGAATATATTTATAATATTACTAATAATTTTCAATAATTATTTATCTATTAAACTAAAATCAGCAGGTAATTTATTTTCAATTTTTTTTAAAAGCTCTGATGGTTTTATACCTAATGCTTCGCAAACACTCCAAATGGATATTAGTTTTGGTTCGTTTATGCCATTTTCCAATCGACATTAATGCTAAAATGTTCGTATAATTTCTATATATAGAACAGGAAGGTAAGAAAATGTAACAGAAATGTGAGGACACCTACCTGACATGACAGAGCTGGCAGACATAGCTAAAGTAATATACCCAAGCCTTTCAAGCGTAGATACATATGGCAACAATGCAGCAAGCTGGGATACTATAGAGGTAGTGAAACTTGGCATTGCCCCTTCTTCT
>JAFUUC010000019.1 GCA_017471365.1 bacterium | reverse complement strand
TTCTTCCCTCTCCCACCAAAAAACGCTGTGGGCGAGGGGAATTAACTTTTCTCCCTCCATGGTTAGGGAGGGTTGGGGTGGGTTGTTTAATGTGGCATATCGAACCACCCATCCCTACCCCTTCCCTAGCTAGGGAAGGGAATGTTTTTGTGGTGGTGTGTTTGCCCCTTGCGGGAACACCCCTCACCCCTAACCCCTCTCCCACAAGTGGCGAGGGGAATTTTACGTGTTGGGGTAATAACCCCAACCTACTTACTTCATTTGCACCAGTATCTCTGCTCAACTTGGCTATACCAATACTACATTTCCTCATTTTTACCTCCTATATTAAACTATATTTTATTATGAGATAATGATCTCATATTGAGATTATTAATATCATATTTGAATGAGTCTGTCAATAAAATATAATTTTTATATGGACATATCCGACTGGAGCAATAGAGAAATCGTTCAAGTACTTGTAGCTCGCAACAAAATATCCCAAAAAAGACTTATTCAAATGCTTGAAGAACAATCTCAGGAAAAAATTCCTCAATCAACTTTCGCAAACAGATTATGGCGTGATAGTCTTAGAGTGAGGGAACTTCAAGGGATATGTAATGCACTGGGTTATTCCATAATTTTACAACCTAAGATAAATAGCCATTCTAATATTTAAAAATACCGCGTATGTAACCCCTAAAAAAAACCTGATCTCTTTTGAAATCAGGGAAATAATTTGTAGGGGAAAAATTAAATTGGAGTAATATCGTTACGCAATCTTTAACATTTGTTTGTTATAAGTTGCAATAAAATTCATTTGTTGAAATAAAAGATCAGATCTGTCAACGAAAGGTTCTGATGGTGTTTGAACAGGTGCTGGAATTTTACTGTATAATTCTTTTAACTTCTCATCTACTTCTTTCAAATTTTTGATTGCCATAATCTTAAGCCTCTCTTATAATCTCTTCTTGTATATATAAAGTATATATCGCATTCGATATTTCAATTGGACGAGGTTTTGTTACATAAGTTAACAAACAATGAAATTTTTAATAATTTTGGCAAATTTACAGAAAAAAATGTTTTTTAAATAATATACAGTAAAGGGTTTGTAGGAATACATGTTAAACAATTTAAACAGGTATAATAATCGTCCGGCATTCGGTTCTATGACCGCAAATTTTGGGATGAACCCACCGCAGGCTAATACTCAAGTGACAAATCCAGCAATGGGTGCTGTACCTATGGATGGCGAGTATGGTCAAGCTATAGTGGAAGCTGCAAGTGACAACTTTATTGGAAATCGTATAAAAGCATACGACGAAGTTGACCGTATTCAACAGTTTGAATTAGCAGTACCAGTTGTAGTTGCAATGAATGCAGCGATGGATAAATACTTAAAACTTTACGACGGTAATTATGCAAAATCTTTGCCGGGTAGAATTGGTGAATTTGGAGACCGCATAAGTGAATTTTTCACCGAAAATCCTATTGCAAAATTTTTCAAACCGGCAGGCAGAAAGATTAAAGACTTATCACACAGATATATTTACAATAACTCAGGAATTTTGCGTTCACTAAACGAAACCCCGTCAGAACCTGAACTTAAAATGGTAAAACACCAGATGCATATGGGTAAGGGTTCTGCTTTGTCACAGTGTGTCGAGACATGGGAAAAATTCCTAGAACCGTTAAAATCTGCAAGAGATTTAGATGCACTTGGAGCGGATGCTGCTACAATCACAAGGGTTGAAAACCTCTTGAAAACAGCTAGTTCTGCTGAACAGAAGGCTAGTATTCTTCTTGGCGAACAGTTTAGGTTATTAAATCCGGGAGCAACTGCAACTGAAATAGCAAACTTTTTAAACGATGCGAATCGTGAAATTATTTTAAAAGAACTTAAGGCAAAAGCTTTAGGGCTTGCTGATCTGGCGGAACTGGAAGCTAT
This sequence comes from bacterium, assembly GCA_017471365.1. GTDB lineage: Bacteria > Cyanobacteriota > Vampirovibrionia > Gastranaerophilales > Gastranaerophilaceae > Zag111. Next base: position 21,329 of record JAFUUC010000019.1, on the reverse strand, counting down.
TAAAAAAGCTCCTCAGGAATATTACAGTAGGATTATTGAATGTCTTGAGAATACAAATAAGAAATTTTTTGCAAGAATAGATTGGTCTGATAAGAATTTATTTACTAAGTTTAATGGATTTTTGACAGGACGCAAGCTTTCATTCCAACAGGTTAAAAATATAATTATTTCTTCTGCGGGTAAAGAAAATACCGTTCAAAGAACAGCACTTGGCAGAACTTTGACAAAATGGGTTAACCTGGTAACAGAAGGGGCTACCAACAGATTATATGCAGGTAAAATGGCAGCGTTTATCCAAGCATTTTTCCTTGCGGAAGCTTTGATTATGGCTAATAAGCAAGAAACAACCGGTGATAAAATAAAATCTGCTGCTGAAAGAATAACCGAACTTATAGGATTCTTTGTATTTATGCCGCCATCGATAAAACTTATGCATAAAATCGGTGGTTTACAATATAGCGGAATGACTCCTGATCAAGTCCGAATTTATCGTGAGGCAGTAAAAGAATTTAACCAAAAAGTTATGAGTGGTGCTTTAAAAGACAAAGCATTATACAAAGCAGAACGAGAAATTTTACGTGGCAAATTCCGTCCAAAGACAAGAAATCCAATAACATGGCTTGGAAGAAAAGTTGGAGATATAATAACAGTCGGACTTGAACAAGTAAGACCTTATACATGTTTTACTCATAAGGAAGTAAGTTTAAGTACGATATTCAGTAATCCATTTAGCAAATCAGCCTGGGGATCATTCTTTAAAGCAATTCCGCACAGATTGAAGGACTTTATTTGCAACCCTAAATACTGGACAAAACAAATGCTCGGTTGGCCTATGAGATTCGCTTTGCCAATGCTTATAATTATGCCATTTTTCAATAAACTTGCAGTAAAAGCTTGTCACGCAATCGTAGGAAAACCAAAATATTCAATCCTTGATCAAAGTAAGTTTGAAAGAGAACAAGAACAAGCACAAAATCCTGTTCAAACACCAACTCAAACACCGGCGATCCCGCAAATTCCTAGAGATCCAAATTCCTATAACAGCGATACAAATTTAATTAAAATACATTCCCAGAACGGATTCAAATATCCTGAAAAAAATACAATTACAGAAACAACCGAAAAAACTCAAGAAACAATTAAAGATCCCAAAAAAGCAGATGATTCTGAACCAATAAGGACATATATACCTGATCCAACAAATGTCGTAGCAAAAGAAAATACGGATACTTCGGCTTTTGATAAGGCAATGGCAGATGCAGACAGAGCTGAAAAAGAAATTCAATCAATAATGTCTTCTCTTAGATAGTCCAATTGTACATTTGCCAAAATATAATACATATGTTAGTATGTTTAAAGCTCGATACAGGTGTTAATTTTGTTCCTACATTTATATAAATAGGGAGAGTTAACTCCACGGCATTGAAGTATACCCGCCGATTTTATCGCCAGCGGGAAACGGAGTATTCCGGGGTTCTCACCCACCTGCGAGATTAGCAGGTAACAAAATCCGCCTGTGTCGGGCTTTTTTATATTTGCACATAATGTCAAAACATGCTATGATATCGGTGCAAGGGGTATAAAGTATGCAAAAAGTTTCAACATTTATTTTATCGGATGAATCTTCAACCACAGAATTGTTAAAACTTTTTGTTAGCGAGTTAGATGAGCTACAGTACGTTGAAACTCCCGGTGACTATTCACAAATTCTTGACTGCATATCTAAAGAAAAAAGTTCATTATTTATTGTAGATCTTTCTTTAAATAAAGCCCCAAAAATAGATTTAATTAACAAAATTAGTCACTATAAAAACTGTAAAATACTTGCGTTATCTGATAATCCATCTGTAAGTCTTATTGTTGAAATAATGCGATCAGGTGCAAAAGAATTTGTTCCAATTCCGGTTATAAAAAATGAATTTTTTGATGCAATACAGAAATTATTATCCAGTTTTGAGGAAAATATAAACAAGAATAAATGTAAAATTATTTCTGTTTTTTCAAACAAAGGAGGACTTGGAAAAACATCAATTGCGACAAATTTAGCATTAGAATTAGCAAAAAAGACAAAAGAAAATGTTGCACTAATTGATTTAAACTTTCAAATGGGAGATATGACGACATTTTTAAATTTGCAGCCTTCTTTTAATATTTCATATATGCTGGAGAATCTAGATAAAATTAATGAAACATTTTTGCTAAGCACTCTTGAAAGATACAAAAGGTCTAATCTTTATGTACTGGCTGATCCACCGTTTTTTAAGCAAGCAGATAATATTCAGCCGCAACAAATTACCCGTCTATTTAATACGCTAAAAGAAACTTTTGCATATATTATTGTTGATACTGAGGCCAGTTTTGACGGGAAAAACATCGCAACATTCGACAATTCGGACATGATTTTGCTAGTAACTGTTGCGAATTTGCCGGTTCTTAGAAATACACAGCGTTGTCTTGAATTGTTTGGAAAACTCGGTTATGACAGGAATAAAACAAAAATTATACTCAACAGGTACATTGAAAATGACGAAATTAAATCCGAAGATGTTCAACAGGTACTTAATCGAAATATTTACAAAAAAATTCCAAATAACTATTTTACAATGATGGCAGCAATAAACAAAGGTGTTCCGATTACAATATTTGACGAACAATGTGATATATCTACCAGTTATAAAGAACTTGCGCAAAAAATTTGTGATAATTTTTACAAACAAACTATGGCACAGAAATTTGAATACATACTAAATAAGGAGTAAAAATGGGGTTATCAGAACGATTTAGCGGGAAATTAAATACTGAAAAGCTTCAAACACAACAACCTACAAAAAACATAATTGAAGATGAATACAAAAAATTTGAAGATCTTGAAACTGATGCTATAAACAAAATCCGCAAGACCCCTCACTGGCAAGAATACCCTTTAAAAACTCAGGAAAATATGATTGCAAAATATTTTGATAATAAAATTAAAAACAGATATATCAATATAAGTTATACAAATTCTGAGAAAATCGGATTTATAAAAAACATTTTAACTCTTGCGAATAACAGATAAAACAATGCAGCATAATGAATTTAAAATAACCTCTAAATATAAACCGTCAGGTGATCAGCCAAAAGCCATAGAACAATTAGTATCAGGGGTAAAAGCCGGTTATGATACGCAAACTTTATTAGGAATAACAGGTTCAGGAAAAACGTTTACAATAGCAAATGTTATTGAAAAAGTTCAACGCCCAACACTAATTATTGCACACAACAAAACTCTTGCTGCCCAATTATATAACGAATTTAAGGAACTTTTCCCGGATAATGCAGTTGAATATTTTATCAGTTACTATGATTACTACCAACCGGAAGCTTACATTCCCAGAACAGATACTTATATTGAGAAATCTTCAAGTATAAATGAAGAAATTGACCGGCTTCGACATCATACGACTCGCAGTCTTTATGAAAGAGATGATGTAATTGTTGTTTCATCAGTCAGTTGTATATACGGTTTAGGAGTTCCGGAGAATTATTTTAAAGGTACCATAGAGTTGAATGTTGGAGATGAAATTGACCGAGATGCCCTATTATCACATCTTGTAGAAGTTAGATATGAACGCAATGATCTTGAATTAAAATACTCTACATTCAGAGTTCGCGGTGATATTGTCGAGATTATGGCACCGTTTGAAAAAATTATTACAAGAATATATTTCTTTGGTGATGAAATAGAAAAATTTATTAAAATTGACAATGTTTCAGGTGAAATAATTGATACGCCGGATTCAGTAATAATTTACCCTGCAATGCATTATGTTACCGATGATGAAAATCAAGAAGAAACAATAAATATGATTCGTAAGGAACTTAATGACAGGCTTATCGAGTTAAATAATGAAAACAAATTAATTGAAGCTCAAAGACTGGAGCAAAGGGTAAACTACGATATAGAAATGATACAGGAAATGGGTTACTGCACAGGAATCGAAAATTATTCCCGCATACTTGAACGTAGAGATCCGGGTACAGCTCCGGCAACTCTTTTGGATTATTTCCCGGATAATTTTTTAACAATTATTGATGAATCTCACGAAACTTTACCCCAAATTCGAGGAATGAGCCATGGGGATGCTGCCAGAAAACAAGTACTTGTTGATTATGGATTCAGGCTTCCGTGTGCAAAAGATAACAGACCTTTAAAAAATGAAGAATTTTTTAACAAAGTCGGACAAAAAATTTATATATCCGCAACCCCCGCAGAATTTGAACGAAAAACATCTTCACAAATAGTTGAACAAATTATTCGTCCAACCGGGCTTTTGGATCCTAAAGTTTCAGTCAGACCGATAGACACACAAATTTCTGATTTAAAAGAAGAAATTGCAAAACGCGTTGACAAAAATGAAAGAATACTCATAACAACATTGACAAAAAGAATGGCAGAAGACTTAACCGATTTCTTTTTGCAAGAAGGTGTCAAAGTTAGGTATCTTCACAGTGAAATCAAGTCAATGGAAAGGGTTGAAATTCTTCGCGATTTACGTCTTGGGGAGTTTGATGTTTTGATTGGCGTAAACCTTTTGAGAGAAGGGCTTGATATCCCGGAAGTTTCACTTGTGGCAATAATGGATGCGGATAAAGAAGGTTTTTTACGTTCTGAAACGAGTTTAATTCAAACTATCGGTCGTGCCGCCAGAAATTCGTGCGGCGAAGTAATTATGTATGCCGACAAAATAACTGATTCCATGGCAAATGCAATAAAAGAGACCGAACGCCGGAGAAATCTTCAAATAGAATACAACAAAAAATATGGGATCATACCACAAACTATCAAAAAACCTATCGAAAACAACCTGCTTTCACTTGTTGCAAGTTATAGAGATTTTGAAGATGTTGTCGCGGAAGAAATGGTTGAAATGGGAATAAGTAAAAAAGATTTGCCAAAACTTATTACTAAACTTGAAAAAGACATGCATAAAGCAGCAAAAATATTGGATTTTGAACGTGCAGCACAAATCCGAGATCAACTTAAAAAATTAAGAGAGATGAAATAAAATCTTAATCCAACCTGCTTACGATATCATCAATTACATCAACCGATTTATCATAATTGTTGACATAAGATGATTTTCCATCTTCTTTTATATTCTCAAACGCAGTTTCAGCAAAATAATTTGCAAGCAAAGAAATGTTAACAACCACTAAAAATGAATAATAAGCAATAAAAGCCCAATGAGTATAAGGTATTCCAAACTGAGAACATATTGCAAGAGCCGGAGCAACCATAATAGCATTTGCCAACATTAACTGTGGTACAAAAAACATTAAACTAACAAGAACATCCATACAAGAATCAATAATTAACTTATAATTAAATGCTTGCAATATATACATATGCTTTGCAAAAGCCAAATAAGACGTCAAAACAATTGAACCTAAAATTGACCAAATTATAATTTCAAAAATTAATTGAAAATGAGGTAATTCTACCGGCAGTTTAATGAAGTTGACAATAAGAAGACCAATAGCACCAAAAATTATTATTTGAGGAACTACACATACAATACTAAGTGCCATTGAATAAATAATTTCCCATATATTAAATGTCAATAATTCATTATTATTTGTTCTTATATTATTAATACCCTTAGTTAACACCCCCAAAAAGAATAACAAAAGGGGAATAAGCCAGAAGTAAAATGAATTCATTTCGCCTTTTACAAAAAAGCTTGCACAAATAAACACAGGTATAGTGTAAATAATCATCTTTACAACAGATAAATTATCCGCAAAAGATTCATTAAAATGGCTTATAATCGAAGACATAACCTTCTCCTTATTTTTTAACCTTGTATCAAACGTTTCAATTCAGCAGGCTTCGATGTTTTAGCTAAAGCATCATCAAGATTTATCAAACCTTTTTTGTATAATTCAGCCAAAGAAGCTTCAAGAGTTTGCATACCAAAACTTGAACTTGTTTGAATTGTCGAATAAATTTGAGCAGCCTTAGCCTCTCTAATTAAGTTAGAAACAGCCGGTGTAACAACAAGAATTTCTTGAGCCATAATACGACCTTTTTGTGAGCCATCAGGTTCACGTTTTGGAAGCAAGGTTTGAGCAAATACTGCAATCAAAGAACTAGCTAATTGAACACGAATTTGTTGCTGTTGACCTTCAGGGAATACGTCAATAATACGGTCAATAGTTTGTGAAGCTGAAGACGTGTGCAATGTTCCGAAAACCAAGTGACCAGTTTCTGCCGCCGTTAGAGCAAGAGCGATAGTTTCGTGGTCACGCATTTCACCTACGAGGATAATATCAGGGTCTTCACGAAGTGCAGATTTAAGAGCATTTGCAAAAGATCTTGTATCCATGCCAAGTTCACGTTGGTGAATTACACTCATTTTAGACTGGTGAACAAATTCGACCGGATCCTCAATCGTCAAAATGTGTTCAGCTCTAGTTCTGTTAATATAATCTATCATTGCAGCAAGAGTCGTTGATTTACCGGAACCGGTAGGACCTGTTACAAGACAAAGCCCACGAGGACGTTCAGCGATTGTAGTTACAATTGGAGGCATTTTCAAATCTTCCAACCTGGGGGCAACTGCCGCAATCGTTCTGAATGCCGCAGCATAAGAACCTTTGTCTTTGTAAAAGTTTACACGGAAACGACCTATACCTTCAACACCGTACGAAAAGTCTAATTCCCATTCTTGTTCCAAACGTCGTCTTTGTTCATTTGAAAGCATAGGGAATAGAAGATTTTCTACCCCTTCAGATGTTAACGGTGCCATCTCAGACCTTATAAGCTCACCATCTATACGAAAAACAGGAGGAAGTCCGTTTGAAATATGCAAGTCGGAACCTTTTTTTTCTACCAATTCTTTCAACAAATCTTCAATAATCATAATCTATCCTTTATTCATTAAAATTCATCAAAGCATCACTATCTTTCGATGCCAGTTCTATCATTAAATAAGTCATATAAGCACCAAGAGCAACTGCTTTTGGGTCAAGATCAGTTTTATTTGCGGCTTCAATGATTGCAGTATTAATCTCAGGATTTTCTTCCTTAATATAGTGAATCATCTTTTTTCGCCACGCAGGCATATCTTCAAAAATTTCATTAAATGCTGTGTTTGCAGTTTCTTCAGATATTACCGGTAACATATAACCAATTCCTTAACAAATTGTACTAACCAGACCATAATAGCATAAATTTTGGATATTGTCTATATTTCAAGAAAAATCATATATTTGGAGTATAATAAATCTATGAGATTGAGAAATTTAGTTTTGAAAAATTACAGAAATTGCTCAAATCTGGAACTTGATTTTACCGGAGCAAAAATGCTTATCATTGGGAAGAATGCTCAAGGAAAAACAAATATTCTCGAAAGTATATATTTTCTTTCCGCACTAAAAAGTCCAAGGACTGCTAACGCACAGGAATTGATAAAATTTGATACTGATTTTTTTAAATTAGACTCCAAAATTATCAAATCAGAAACAGACATAGATCTTTCTTATACTTACAACACTGACAAAAAGAGAGAAATGAAAATCAACGGAGTAAAATCTTCAATTAAAGATTTTAGATCAATTTTAAAAACCGTTTTATTTTCGACATCAGATTTATTACTTTTAAGAGGCTCTCCACAAGACCGAAGGGACTGGCTAGACCGTGCAATTGCACAGATCTATCCGGCATATGACGATAGATTATCTAAGTACGAAAAAATCAGAGTGCAAAAAAATAATTTTCTGAAAACCTGTGCAAAAACCGGAATTATTAATGATAATTTATTGGACGTATATAACGAACAGCTTTCTGTAGCGGGAAGCAATATTATCTATATTAGAAAAAAATACATTCAAGAAATTGAAAAAAAATCAAAACTTAAACACAGGACTATTAGTGAAACAGAAGATCTTTCAATAAAATATAACTGTTCGTTTTTAGGTATAAATAATGAACTTGAAGATATAGAACAAATTCAATTCAACTTTAAATCAGAACTCGATAGTCGCCGTAATGAAGAATTTCGTCGCTGCCAAGCCTGCATTGGACCACACAGAGACGATATTGTTTTTTATATTAACAACCAAGAAGCAACGAAATTTGCATCTCAAGGTCAGCAAAGAACAATAGTTTTGGCCTTAAAACTATCTGAACTCGATATGATTACAGACAAAACCGGTGATGAACCTATACTTTTGTTAGACGATGTTTTGGCAGAACTCGATGATATAAGGCAAAATTACCTGTTAAAATCCATAAGTCCAAATACCCAAACAATAATAACTTCTGTTGATACCATTCTATTTGAAGATGAATTTCTTAAAGATGTTCAAATTTGCAAAATCGAAAATGGTACTTTGTCGTAGCTATACCAATCTATTTTTCTTCAATCAATCCGGTAATTCCTGCTGCTATAAGCAAGCACAAAGCCCCTATGAAAAATGTTATTTCATAATGATAATTTAAAAATTCACCATTTTGAATAACAGATTTATCTATAATCCACGCTACAAGAGTACAAACAAGTACCTGCGGACCTGCAATAAATATGTTAAACAATCCCATTACGGAACCTTCAGTACCAGGTTTGATGTAACGTGAAAGCATCGCAAAAGGCAAAGCACATACACTCGCCCATCCGATTCCGGACAACGCCATAAATACTCCTACCGCAAGTGCCGAAGTTTTAAACAAACCCATTCCAAGATATGCCAAAACCATAGATAATAAGCAGAATATATGAACTTTTTTGTTGCCGAATTTTCCTGCCAAAATACCTATCGGAATAGCAATTAAAAAACAAACCAAATTAAACACTGCAAAACAAATCGAAGAATAATTAGTCGCAGTAGTCTGAGTTGCTAAAAATTGTTCTTGCATATCCTGAGACAATTTAGTCAAATCAGGAACCCCGAAAACCGTATGAATAGCAAAATTCGTAAAGAAAATCATCATACACATCATGCCAATCCAGGTAAAAAATTGCAAAGTACAAATTTTGGAAACTTCAGGTGAAAGTGCAAAAAACTCCTTCATCGACTGCCAGAAAGAAGCATTTTCACTATTTTCATTTATTTGAACTTCATGATCAGAACCATTTTCGACTGTTGATTTTTCCTTAATAGTCAAACAAGTCCAAGTCATTGCAAGTGTAAAAGCCAAAGCAGCCATAACAAATTGTGCCAGAATAGACATCTGCACCCCGAATACATATTTTAAAAACGGGGCAGTAGCAGCGGCAACAACAGATCCCAAACCAATTGCGAGGCTAATCCAAGAATTAGCCAAAGAATGTTGTTCTTTAGGCACTACATCAGGAATTAAAGCTCTGTAAGGTCCTTGTGCAATATTAATGCAAGCATCAATAACCCAAATTAACAAAGCTGCAACAAGCAAACCACTCCAAACAGGAATATTCTCACCAAAAAGTCCTGCAATATTTCCTGAATTAGGAAATAACCACAAAGCAATAGAAGCAATCAAAGCTCCACCCAACAAATACGGTCTGCGACGACCAAACTTCGACTTAGTTTTATCAGACAAAGCTCCTATTAAAGGCTGAACAACCATGCCCGTAAATGGACCGGCAAGCCATATCAAACCGTATATCCACGGTGTAGCTCCTAAACCCTCCGTAACAGGAGCCGAAAGAATTATTCTCATCTGCCACGCGAATTGCAAACCTAAAAAACCAAGTGCAAGATTTAAGAAATTTACCGTAGTAAATTTTTTCATTTCAAATTTATCGTTCATATTTACCCCTTATAAATGTTGAACTTGAAGCCCAACTTACATATACCTTTAATACTATTTTATTCGTTTTAATGCCGCGTCAATCAAACCCTTAAACAACGGATGTGGTCTGTCAGGTCTTGATTTAAATTCCGGATGGAACTGACACGCTACAAACCAATCAAGCTTTGGTAATTCAACAATTTCTGCAAGATTTCCATCAGGCGACATGCCGGAAAATACCAGCCCAAATTCAGAAAGTTTGTCAATGTATTCATTGTTAACTTCATATCTGTGTCTATGGCGTTCGGAAATTATATCTTTACCGTAAGCTTTATAAGCCTTTGTACCCTTTTTAAGGTGACAATCATAAGCTCCAAGCCTCATAGTTCCACCAAAACCTTTAACGTGTTTTTGCTCTAACATAATATCTATTACAGGATATGTAGGTTTTTCATCAAACTCTGTTGAATTTGCACCTTTTAATCCCACAACATTACGAGCATACTCAATAACCGTACATTGTAAACCCAAACACAATCCCAAAAACGGTAGATTATTTTCTCTCGCGTAACGAATTACATTTAATTTTCCTTCAATACCTCTTACACCAAATCCGCCTGGAACCACAACCGCATCGACATCAGAAAGTTGTTTTTTGCAAGAAGAATAATCCACACAATCTTCAGAATTTATCCATTTAATTTCAATTGCAGCTGAATCGGCATAACCGGCATGTTTTAAAGACTCTACAACAGAAATGTACGCGTCAGAAAGCTTTGTATATTTCCCCGCAATGCCAACTTTCAAAGTTTTTTGCGGGTTTTTAATCCTGTCTACAAGTTTTTCCCAAGATATCAGATTAGGCTTTTTGTCTTTTACACCAAGCATTTTCAACGCAACAGAGCAAAGCCCTTGAGCCTCAAGTGCCAGAGGTACCTCGTAAATAGTTTTCATATCACGACATTCAATAACCGCTTCTTTTGATATAGAACAGAATAAAGCTAATTTTTCTTTTTCGGTCTTTGGAATAGGTTTTGAAGTCCTACACACCAAAATTTCCGGCTGAATACCGTAACTTCTTAAAACATTTACACTATGCTGCGAAGGTTTTGTTTTTAATTCACCTGAAGTTGGCAAATACGGAAGCAATGTGCAATGAATAGAAATAGCATTTCCAATTCCGGCTTCGGCTTTAAATTGTCTTATAGACTCAATAAACGGCAAACTTTCAATATCACCAATAGTCCCTCCTATTTCAAGAATATGAAAATCCGGATTAAACTGTTTTGTTGCCCCGACAATTCGTGATTTAATTTCATTAGTAATATGCGGAATAACCTGAACAGTTGCACCAAGGTAATCTCCACGGCGTTCTTTTTCAATAACCTTCTGATAAACGCTGCCTGATGTTACGTTATTATAATGACCAAGATTTGTATCGGTAAATCTTTCGTAGTGACCCAAATCTAAATCGGTTTCAGCCCCGTCATCAGTCACAAAAACTTCTCCGTGCTGAAACGGACTCATTGTCCCGGGATCGACATTTATATAAGGATCAAATTTTTGATTAATAACCGAATATCCCCTTGATCTTAACAATCTTCCTAATGAAGCTGCTACAATCCCCTTACCTAAAGAACTAACTACACCGCCTGTTACAAATATATATTTTGTCATAATACACCCCTAAAATTAATATGAAATGTGAATCATGAATAGACCTCTTGATAATATTGATAAATATTTTATGCATCAATTCACAATTCGACGTTTACGTACTAACCGATCTTTGGAACCTTAAAAAAGCCGTTTTCTTCTTCCGGAGCATTTGACATTAATGCTTCTTTAGAAATCTCCAAAACCGGTACATCTTCTCTTGTGACATTGACAAAGTCTACAACCTGAGTCATAGGTTTAACATTATCAGTGTCAACCTCATTCATCTGATCAACATATTTCAAAACATCACCAAGCTGCTTTGTATAAAGCTCTTTTTCTTCTTCAGTCAAATTTAGCCTTGCAAGCTTTGCGACATGTTCAACATCTTTTACAGTAATCATTACTCTACTCCCGTTAAAATACAACTATAAACCAATGGTATCATGAAAAAATTGCATGCAAAACAATTTATTAAATAATTTTAAAATTTTCGATATTAACTCAAATTTATGTTACCATATATTAGTAGAAAGAGGATTTAGAAAAATTGCCTGCTGAAATAGAAATTTTAGAAAATTTAATAAAGAACTACAAAAATGAGCAGGATACAAAAAGGAAACATATCCTTTATCTTGATTTGGTAGAAGAATCAATGAAGCTTGTAAGAAAAATTGTTTCAGGAGTATATCCGTTACCCGGATCAACAACAAGAGATGATTTGATACAAGTTGGAGCTGTCGGTGTTTTAAAAGCAATTGATACATATAATGTTCAAAAAAAAGGAAGCTTTAAAACTTACGTAAGCAAGTTTATAAAGGGGAAAATTCTGCACTATATGCGTGATAAAGCGAATATTGTTCGCCCACCGAGAGAAACTGTTGAAAATATAAAAAAAGTTAAAGAAGCAATTAGAGAAATTGTCGGAGATGATTCTAAAATTCCGCCGGTTGAAGAAATTTCTAAATACGTAAATCTTCCTGAGGAAAAAATTTCTGAAATTTTAAGCATAGAATCAATAAAAAATATGATTTCTCTAGACCAAAATATATATTCTAATGAAGGAGTTGAAACTTTAGTTGATAGGATTCAAGCAGAGGAAGGTTTTGAGGAAACATTTGAAAATAAAAAAATGATAGAATTTGCACTTTCAAAACTTCCAAACCCTGATAAAATAGTAATTTCGGATTATTACTTAAAAGGAGTTCCCAGAAAAGAGATTGCTGAAAAATTTGGAGTTTCAACAACACAAATTTCAAGAATTTTAAAAAGAGCATTGCACAAATTATACATTATAATAGAAAATGAAGCGAGTGAAGTTCAGGTAAAATAAGGAGGGTTAATGTTACTTTCAATTGTAATTTTGGCATTTATATTTATTATAGGTTTAGTGGTAGGGAGTTTTTTAAATGTTGTAATTTTAAGAACCGTAAGTGAAGAATCTATAGTTTTTCCTGGTTCAAAATGTCCCAAGTGTCAGACACCTTTAAAGTGGTATCATAATATTCCGCTTTTATCATATTTATTTTTAGGCGGAAAGTGTGCTTTTTGCAAAGAGCATATCAGTATCCAATATCCCATTGTTGAATTTTTAACAGGGAGTGTGTTTGTTGGTTTATTCTTGAGATTTTGTTCACCGTTTGATCCATTATTTGGACTTGAGGTTATCAATCCAATATCATGGTTTCAGTTATTAACGTACATTTTCGCGTTGATTGTTTCATGCCTGTACATTGCAATTGCAGGAACTGACATTTTGGAGCAAAAAGTTGCGGATAAACACACTTATTCATTAATTGGCATTGGTATTTTTTATAGTATTTTAATTTCGATATTAAATGTTATTTTCTATACAAAGGCAAACGGATTCCCAAAAATTGACCTTGAATTTTTCCTTACTTGCCCTATTTTGTATTCTATCGCCGCTGCTATTATCGGTTTTTTGGTTATGGAGGTATTGGCAAGAGTTGGAATTTTGTTAATAGGTACAAGAGCTTTTGGGGAGGGAGACTCTTATATTGCAGGGGGTATTGGTGCTGTTTTAGGAGCTCTTTTAGGGAGTTCCTCATTATATTCAAACTTTTTGCCGGTCTTTGAGTCGTTGATTGCTATTTTGTTATTAGCAGTGGTTATCCAAATAATAATGACTTTACCGGTATTTTTGAAAAGACTTGTGGACAATAAAAACTGGCTTACTCTTAGTGCTATTTTAATTTTTATCATATATTCAATAGGTTATATATACGCACAACAATCCGGCTGGTTTAACAATCAAGTAGCATATTGGTCGAGTACTATTGTATTTTTAATATTGGGTTTTGTAACCTGTAGAGAATTACTATTCGGTATAAAAGAACATAGAACATCCGGGATGTATCTTCCTTTTGGACCGGCAATGGTAATCGCAGCGTTCATCGGACTGCTGCTAATAGCTATATAAATAATACCAATATTATTTTGATAAAATACGCAACGCTTCTTTAAGAATTTCTTCTGCGGAAGCGTTTGCATTTACAGATAAAACTGCTTTGGATAATGAATCTTCAACTTCTTTTTTCTCATATCCTAAAGATAAAAGCACCATTTGGGCATCGTCAACATTTTGGGATGCTACTACAGATGCTGACGTTTTTAAAGGAACAATACCTTTATAAGAGTTAAATTTATCCCTAAGCTCAAGAATGATTTTTTGTGCAAGTTTTGGACCAACACCTTTTGCCTTCGTAAGTTCTTTGTAATTTTCATCCAAAACAAGACCAACAAGATCGAACACTTCAAATGCATTTAAAAGTGTTAAAGCCATTTTAGAACCAACTCCGGAAACCGAAGTTAAAATATTAAAAATATCACGATCTTCACGCTTTAAAAAGCCGCAAAGACTCATCCTATCTTCTCTATGCAACAGAACAGAATACAATTTTAAATCTTGACCAATATTAGAAAGATTCACAAAGTCCCTCTCCATAATTTCAAAATTATATCCGATTCCGCCTACTTCAACTGTTGCAAAAGCTCCTTTTGCACCGGAAGTTTTAAAAACAAGTTTCCCATTAAAATAATCGTACATGTATTCTAGCCCTTCAAAGACATTTTTATTTCATTAATTTCATTTTCCAAATTTTTACCGGTTTTTAATTTATCTTCAATTAAATCACACGAATACATAACTGTCGTATGTTTTTTTTCAAAGAACGTTCCGATAGATTCATAACTCATTTTCAAAATTTCTCTTGCAAGATAAATTGCGACATGTCTTGCGTGAGAAATTTTCTGTTGTCTTGCCGTACTTTTTAAATCCTTAACAGTTAATGAATAATATTCAGATGTTTTTTTAGCCAAAAAATCGATTGTCAAATCATTTTTACGAATATCTAATTTTAAAGCCTGCTTTGCGAGTTCAAACGTAACCCCTGTTCCGGAAAATTCAGCATATGCCGCAACTTTATTGTAAGCACCTTTCAATTCTCTCACATTATTCGGGAAATTTTGTGCTACATATTCATAAACCTCATCAGCAGCTTCTGCTTCTAATTCTTTTGCATAAGCTTTAACAATTTCAAACCTTGTTTCATAATCAGGCGGCACTATGTCTACAACAAGTCCCATTTCAAAACGCGTTCTCAAACGATTGTCAAGTGTCGGAATATCCTTAGGCAGTCTGTCAGAAGCAATTACAATCTGTTTATTATTTGTATACAATGCTTCAAATGTAGAGAAAAAATCCTCCATAGTTTTCATCTTTGATTCAATAAATTGAATATCATCCAACAAAAGTACATCTATACTTTGAATTTTTTGATGGAATTTTCTCATTAGAGAATTGTTACAAGCTTGTTTTCGTTTTCCATTAGATTCTACAAACTGAAAACACTTAACCCATTCGTTAAAATATTCTTCCATACGAATATATCGAACTTTTAATTTTGAATTAAAAAGTATATAATGTCCAATTGCTTGCAAAAGATGAGTTTTCCCTAAGCCGGAAGCCCCATAAATGAATAGCGGATTAAATTTTTTAGAAGGATTATTAGCAACAGAAAACGCAGCATTATAGGCAAATTTTGAATTTTCGCCCACAACAAAATTGTCGAATTTTAAATTCAAATTAAGATTAGCATCTGATTGCATTTGAGCCATAGAAAGCTTTGCATCTTCTTTTTTTCTATCATCTTCAGACTGACCTGCAACAACTTTTGAGAGTTCTTTTTTACGATTTTTTATATATGTTTTAGCAAGATCAGGATCGTAATTTAGAGAAAAAGTTGAATTTTCACCCAAAACAGACTTAACCGCATCTTTTATATTTGAATACCAATCTTTTTTGAGAATATCAATAGAAAGTTGTTGAGGCGAAAGCAATACAAGAGTTTCATTTTCAAAATCTACAGCCTCTAAAGGTGTAACCCAAGTGTTGAAAACATGCTCCGGGATATTAAGTTCTAGTTCATCTTTAACTTTATTCCAAAGATCCTTAACCTCATGAATATCCATAATAAAATAGTACAATAAAAAAATTAATAAATATAGACAGGCGGGTAATTGTATAAAACACTCTAATCTAATTAAATGATAGAGTAAAAATTAAAAATCTTTTTCATACTTCCAGCTATTCTTAATTCCAACAAGCCCCATTCGGGGCTCTTTTTTTAAGTGCATTTAAAATCCTAGGTAACCAAAACAAATTAGCTAAATCGATCCGTATTGAAGTAAATAATTGCATTCTTGTAAAAGAATAAAAATTTTTGTAGTACAATACTGGTCGTACAGGTATTAATAAAAGAAAGGACGATCATGTTGACAAAAAATTCTAGTGTTATTACAAAATTTTCAGGGGTTGATTTTAGTAAATATTCATCCAAAATCAGTGCATTTGTTAGTGAATTTTCTTCACGTGCAAATAAATACGGACAATTTTTAAATTGGGTTGATTTACCTCAAAATCAAGCAAAAAGAGTTGATGAAATTTATTCTATGGCGGAGAGGTTAAAAAATGCTACAGGTGCTTCAAAACTCAGCGTTATGGGTATTGGCGGTTCTAAACATACAGTTGAGCATATGTTATCAATAAACGGTTTGAATGTTGACGGAAAATCGGTTGAATTTTACTCGGATGTTGATAGTGCAAGTCTTGAAAGATTCTTGTACAGATTAGATAATAACGTTTTAAATTCAAATTATTTGATAGCATCAAAATCCGGTTCGACTTTTGAAACTAAAGACGGTTTCCTGAGAATGCTAAACATGCTTGTTGAGGCTTACAAATCTCAAGGCAAATCAGAAGATGAAGCTACAAAATTAGCTCATAAACATTTTATAGCAGTTACAGATGCGAATGCTGAAAAATCAGAACTCAGAAGAACTTCCAACGAAAATGGCTGGATTGGCAATTTATTTATACACGATGACGTTGGCGGCAGATTTTCTGCCTTTGATGATCACGCTTTATTCACACTTGCTTACGCAGGGATGAAAAAAGATGATATGGTTGCAATGTTAAATTCTGCACAAAGTATTTCTTCAGAATCTTTAACAGCAGATCTTGATGTAAATGATGCTTTAAAAGAAGGTATTTTCTGGGCTGATGCAAAAATAAACGGTATTGATGCTTCTGTGCATCAGTATATGGGTTCCATTTTTGAAAATACTGTTTATTGGCATGCTCAAATGCAAAATGAATCAGTAAAAGATACTTTAAAACAAGTTGCAAAGGTTCCTGATGCTATGCACCATTCTGCCGAAGCTCATTTTAATCCGGCAAATAAACTTGTATTTGCTTTAACTGTTCCTTGCGATAACGGTGTTTGCCGCGAGAATGCTCAAAGCTATATAGATGCTTTGTCTAAATCTTACGAAGTTACAGGCTCATTCTTCTTAGAAACTGTAAAAACCTCCGGTATGGGTTTGACCCCTGAAGCTGCGGGAGCTTTGACTCAACTTAGAGCATTTGCAACCGTTTACCAAGAAATTGTAACAAAAATCATGAATAGTGAATCATTCCCAGAAGTTCTTGACAGTGTGCTTCAACCTCACGTTGAATTTTATAAGAAAAATTTAAAAGGTGGAGTTGTTGTACCAGGAAGAGTTTCTGAATAAAATATTTGAATTGCAAAAAGCAGGTTCGCATTGTTTGCGAACCTGCTTTCATTTTCCTATTATTCCTAATTTCCAACGAACTTTATGCTATAAAATTTGTTCCAAATCTATTGGCACCTTGAAAGAATGATTGTTTCATCATTTGAGATAATGTCTTTTTCACCACTCTCTTGTTACCAAGATCAACTTCTTTAATTTCATTTGAAGTCTTTTTATATGTCTCTGAAATTGCATCCGAAAATAACAGCAATGTAGCCATTTCTTTTGTCCTCTCTTCTAAAATTTTCTTTTTCTTTATTTGTCTCTTACATATATATAAAAAATTTTTAAAGAAAATTATTGACTTTTTATATCTTATTCATATATTTTTTGTTACATAAGTTTACAATATTCTTATTTTATTAAAGTCCTGGTCTCATTTTGCCGATTAATATGGTAATGAAAGAGACGAAAGGACTGGCATAAAATGGGATTGTCATCAAATGCAAGGTTATTATCTTTAACTGCTAGAATAACATCCAATGAATATGAAGCACAGAAAATTTCTAATGCTCGTATGAGGTTGTCGAATCAATCTCAAGAAGTTAGCAGAGATTATATTAATGCTTTAAACAGCCAAAAACTTGTATTTATGTCATACGATGCTTACGGAAATTCTACAACATCAGATTTGACTGCCGGACTTTTGTATCAATATGGTGCATCGAAAAGTCAATATGTTTTAGCAAATACAGCTGGTCAGGCTTTGATTAAAAATGAAGATCATACAAATTATTCTAAGGCAGAAAATTTGGATGAATTTTTAGCATCTTACGGAATAACGAAAAGTTGGAGAACTGAAACACTTTCCGAAATGGATGCTTTATTAAAAAGCAAGGAGTATCAGGATTATAAAGATTGCTGGGAAGCTGCTAGATATTCCGTTATGTCCGGATATTTTGGCAATGGTGAATTTGAATCTACCATTTTTGGCGGAAACACTGTAAATGTAAAAAATATTGATTGTACATACACTGATGAATTTGGTGAAACACAAGAATACGCAGGCGGAGCAGAAGATGCTTGGATGTATGAAAACGCTGGTTCATACAATGATTACGCTTTAAAATATAACGAATATTCTGAAAAACTTAACGAATTACTTTCAATGGATCATCAAAATAAAACTTCTGGTGTTAAGGATGAAGCTTATGAAAAATTAAAAGAAGATGTTGGTATTTTATACGATGAACAAAATGAATTATTTGCGAAATATTCAGACTACGTAACTTTTGATGCATGGGTTAATATGAAGGCGAGAGACTTTTTCCCTGAGTTATTTGAAAAATACTTAATTTATGATAGGGCAGCTGCAAAGTTTAATGCGGAGATTGAAAAATTTGACACATTAAACGATACATACACTTATTCAGATCCGTCAAAAGCACAATGGTATACAAATTTGTGGTATCGACTAAACGGTGAATCGACGGAAAAAAATGAAGTTACAGGTCTAAACTCAACTTATGTTGTATTAGATGACAATTTGTTATCAAGTTCAAGCTGGATACAAGATGCTCTGGCTCAGGGTGCAATCAGTATTGAAGCTGCAAAATACATAGAAGAAACAAATCAAATTCCTGATTCTTCGGAACCGAATGTGATGAATTTAAAAGGAATAAGCTGGGATAAAAAGATCTATTCCAACTGTACTGATATTACAACCTCCGAAGATAAGACTGCTATAGCAAGAGCAGAAGCTGAATACGAAGCTAAAACCAAAGAAATTTCGGACAAAGATAAAAAATATGAAAATAAAATGAAAGTTCTCGAAACAGAACGACAAGCTTTAGAAGAAGAATACAACGCGGCTAAGAAAGTTCTGTTTGATAACATCAAACGTTCATATAATGTATTTAATTCATAAGACTTATAAATTTATTTTCCCCTACATTTTATTCTCCTCCACTTTATAGTATAATTAACCTATCAAATGGAGGTTTTTGTTATGCATAAAATAACATTGATTAACGGTGACGGTATAGGTCCGGAAATATCTGATAGTGTACTAAAAATAATTGAAGCAAGCGGTTTAAAAATAGATTGGGATCTTCAAACTGCCGGAAGTGATGTAATTGAAAAGGAAGGAACACCTTTACCAAATCGAGTGCTGGATTCCATACGTAAAAATGGAATTGCATTGAAAGCTCCGGTGACCACTCCTATTGGAAAAGGTTTTAGGTCTGTTAATGTTCAGTTGCGTAAAAGCCTTGATTTATATGCGAATTTACGACCTTGTAAAAATTTACCCGGTGTAAAAACAAGATTTGAAAATGTTGATCTTGTTGTGGTTAGAGAAAATACCGAAGATCTTTATGCCGGAGTAGAAGAAAAAATTAACGAAAACACGGCTCATAGCATAAAAATTATTACAAGAGAAGCATCTGAAAGAATTTGCCGTTTTGCGTTTGAATATGCACTAAAAAATGGCAGGAAGGAAGTTTGTTGTGTTACAAAGGCAAATATTATGAAACTTTCTGATGGTTTGTTTTTAGACGTTTTTCGCGATGTTTCAGCGGAATTTTCGCAGATTAAACCACGTGAAATTCTTGTCGATAACTTGTGTATGCAACTTGTTCAAGATCCAACAAGATTTGATGTACTGGTTTTACCAAATTTGTATGGAGATATAGTTTCAGATTTGACAGCAGGACTTATTGGTGGTCTTGGGGTTGCACAGGGTGCTAATATTGGTGATAATTGTGCGGTTTTTGAACCTGTACACGGCTCTGCTCCTGATATTAAAGGACAAAATAAAGCAAATCCGACTGCTCTTTTGTTATCTGCGGTCGAAATGTTGAAATACATTGGCGAAAATACTTATGCAAAAAAAATAGAAAGTGCCTTGTTTAAGACACTTTCTAACGGTTATAAAACATCCGACCTCGGCGGAGAACTCACTACAAGCGAATTTACAAACAAGATAATTGAATATTTGATTTAGCCTCCTATGCAAACAACGCGGAAATTGCCGTAAATGCGGTAGTCGCCGCTCCATTCCGTGTACGAACTGTCGAAGATGCGGTTCCACGCATAGCTCGAGCTGTCCTCGAGGTCACCCCAAAGGGCGAACCACGAAGTGGAGTCTTCTATGCCCAGTTTTGTTGTGATAGATTTATCCCAATTGTTTGCTGTTGGGTCTGTAGAGTTGTATTCTTCAGACTCGCTGATTGAATTGTCGTTGTAGATTGCCTGAGCTATTTTTGCCAGTTCACTTGCGTTTGGTAATCTGCCTCCTTGATTCTTACACTCTACCATTGCTCCTACCCAGTAGTCATCGTTGTTATTGTATTCGCAGCTTTTGATTGCTTCGTAGCCGGATTTTCCAATGTAGTCACTACAACTTACAGGTGTTGGAACTTTTGCCTGGCTAATTATTTTAACTCCGCCTATCTCTATATAAGAATCTTCAAGTTTTGCTCCATTAAATGAAATAAGATCGTTTCTTGTGTGTTCATCGCCACCGTAGAGATTTGGTTTTCTACTTCCGTTGAAGTCATATATACCCGCTACACAACTGTGAATTTGTTTATTATCTACCTTTACACTATCAGGATCTGAAATACATTTTTTATCATAACTAAGAATAATTGGTGTTCAGTCTCATTAAACGATGGCAACAGGATTCATAAAAGCTGTCTCTCCACCGTTTGGAAGGTTTTTAGAACTTGCTGAATTTATTTTAGATATTTCCATATATTTTTGTTCACCGTTTTGAATATAGTTTAATTCACTATATGGTAGACATTCTGTAAATGCTTTTGTTGTTCCGTCCCATACAGCGGTA
>JAFUUC010000001.1 GCA_017471365.1 bacterium | reverse complement strand
TGTGAAGGCGAAGGCGAAATTCACCTTGCGACAAAAAAGACTCTCACAGCTAGGACAGACGATGCCCTGAAGATAAAGGCTGGCGGAAGCCTGAACATCACAAGCGACAAGGCAGTTAATCTCAAGGGCAAGAACATCAAGCTGAGCGGAAGTAAGGGCGTGACCGCTGAAGGCAAGCAGCTGGCCGTGCAGGGCGACAAGGTAATGGGCTTTGACGTTCATATTATGGTTGTGCCGAGCGGAAACGGAACAACAACGGTGCCGCTTCCTCATCCATTTATTGGAAAACTTGCAGACAAGCTTTCTAAAGACGTAAAGATAAAGGACAAGGCCTGTGCTACAAAAGACAGCGTTGCAAAGCATGATGATAGTATGCACATGCAGCTGCCTGGTACAATCAAGTTCCAGAATAATCCCAAAAAAGAAGGTAAGGTTACCGGCGGTACAAGTCCTAAAGTGAAGATAAACGGCAAGGAAGCGGCGGTAATCGGCTCCCTGGTCAGCACGTGCAATGACGTGGGGGCACAGAACAACAGCACGGTTATTGCGCCTGGTGCCAGCATGCCTATGCCTGTAATCATCAATCCTAAAAATACGGAAGAATGGAAGCGCGAGCAGGAAGAAAAGGAAAAGAAGGAACCAAAGTTTTCTAGCGTTAAGTGGGGCAGTTCCAGCGTTGAAGAGGGTAAGGAAGTTGAGCTTACCGCAAGCGTGCAGGATATAGAAGACGGCAATATGGTAACGCTGCAGGTATTCCCGGAAGGAAAAGGACCAGAAGATGGAGTGCCTGTTGCATCATTCCCTCTTACTGTAAAGGGCGGGAGCGTAAGTGCAAAGTGGAGCTACCGCGCAAATAAGAGCGAGATGCCGCCGGAAAATGACCCAAAATTTATCTTTTCTGCCCACTGCGCATGGTGCAATTTTGAGAAATCAAGCAACTCACTGGAAGTAAGGCTTATCCGTCCTGAGATTACAAAGGCAGAGTGGCGGGACAAGGACGGGAATCCTACGAGCAAGGGGCTTGTGGGCGAGCCGATAAAACTGTTCGCCGAGACGAAGGACATGGAAGGCGGGGTGACTTTCCGTGTGTACGACGAGAGCAAGCGCGAGGTATTCTCTAAGGGGGCGGACATTGCTGACGGCAAGGCTGAAGCGGAGTGGACTTACCACTGGAACGGTGAGAAACTTGACCACAAGCCGAAGTTTACCTTTGAGGTGACTGGGCAGAGATGCAAGATGGTGGAAAGTGGAGAGGTGGAGATAGGACAAGTCTTTGAAATTAACATAGAAGATAAGATGTTGAATAAATTTGATAATGAAAAATTCAAATTAATTAATGTTATTTCGGAGGTAGAAATAGAAGCTAATTTTGATTCTGAAAAAAAGATAATAAAAAATGAAGATCTTGTACCTGGAGAATACAAGGTTGAAATATACACTTCAGATGATCTTGATTTAACTTATGGGCAAGATAATTTAATTGGATAGAGCAAAAGACTTATGGTAGAAGAAAATAAAAATGTATATTATACAAATAGGCTTGAACCTCTTTTAATACAATTAAAACCAAGATTGAATTATTTACTTTATCAAATAAAAAAATTTGATAAAAATACCGAAAAGATACTAGTAAATATAAATAATGATCAAAAGGATTTTCAAGAAATATTTACGCACAGAACTTTCTTTATAAATGACCTTTCAATCAAATATGACTTTCCGTTAAATAAAACATGGGGAAAATATAAAAACGATGTTTTTGAAAAATATTCTGGAGCAATGAAAAATCTAGGAATGTTTTTCAGGGACGTGACTTATATTGGATATGTAATTAATACACTGCCTAAAGAATGGATAACCAAGGAAGATAAAATAATAGATGCCTTGTCATTTGCTAATAATCTTTTTTATGAGATACAGGGGAGACTTCAAAAGGTATTAAATTTTATAGAATATGAATATGGCCTTCTTTGTAATGATGCAAGTGATTGGTTTGTTTATCAAAATATTACAAAAATTTCAGAAAGTTTTTTTGGAAATTTAATTAAATATTTTTCAAGTAAAGACAACTTTAATTATTTAGTTCAATCTTATTATAGTTTTATGTTTGATTATTCATATGGGGTATTGCGAACAAAAACTCAAAAAAAAATAACAGATGAATATATTTTTAACTATTCAAATGATTTTTCTTCATTAAAAGATAAAAAGAAAATAGAAGAGATAGCAAAAGACCTTGATAATAAATATAAATCTGCTGTTGATGATATTGAAAAAAACGGGGAAAAAAATTATGAAGACGCCCTTACAAACTGTACTACAGAATATTTATCTCAAGTCATAAAACAATTAAAAGATTCAGAAATTCAAATAAGTGATTACATAAAAAAGAATAAAAGAGCAGATAAAATTTTTAGTAAGTATAAATATGGAACTCAAACAGGTTTAAGTCTAAGACTTACACAATTAAGAAACGTAACTATTAATCAATATCAATTAATAAATGATACTCTGACGGGAACCGTAACAGCTTCAATTTCAGAAAAACTGTCACTAGCAAATATAAGTTATTATTGTTATAACCTTGCAGTTTTACTATTTTATTTAGCAGCAGAAACAAAAGTAAATATAGGAAATATAGAAAGTCTTTTTATAGATGAAGAATCTTTTTTCAATGATGTTTTCAGCCAAGTAAATGAATTAGATAAAATTACACGAATAACAGATATTAAAAAGGCGGAAAAAGAGCTTGAAATTATACAAAATAGAATAGAAGCTTATAAATTAAAGGCAAATGAATTAATCAATCAGGGAAGGTCTGCTGGTGCTTGGATAGATATAGCCTTTGCGGTTGTCATCGGAATAGGTGTTATGATAGTTGCTCCTTATGCAGTAGGATTTTTAGCAGGGGCTTTTGGCGGAACCGTACAGGCTGTAGCAATAGCCCAGACTGTAGGAGTATTAGGAAGTGCTGCATTGGTTACAGGAGCTTCTCAACTGTTTAATTATTTAGATCGCGGTCAAATTCCTACTATAAGTGAAACAGCGTATTCTTTTGGAATGAATGTAGTCTCCTTTGCGACATTCGGAATTGTCGGAAAAGGGGTTTCTTCTTTGCTCAAGGCAGGGGCTATTACAAATAAAGTTGCAATATGCTTTATAGGAGCTACTGCAAATTTTGCAACAAGCATGGTAATGACCTCGGTTCCATTTATGATTCAGCTGAAACAAACTGGTAACGGACAGATATTTGAAGGACGTGGAAAAGAATGGCTTAAATTTACAGCAACCCAGGCAGCTTTTGCTGGATTATTTGCATTGTCAGGTTCAATTCTTGAAGGGTTTACTCAAAAAATAACTTACAAAGGGTACAATGCTGGAGAAAAAATATATGTAAAAAATGTAGAAGCAAAGTTCAGTACATATGAAAAAACAATTGGAGGATATTATAAAACAATAAAACAACAGGTAGAAAATCTAGAAAAAAGGTATCAAGGAAAAATTGAATTAACAAAAGAAAACTTCAACGAGATGAAGAGTCAGTACGAGCAAGCTTTGAAGTGTCCTAAAGAATTGTTAAAGTTCCTGAAAGGCATATCAAAAGATTTGGCAAAAGCTGAATTAATGCTCCGAAAAGAATATGGATATTCGGTTCCTTGCCAGGAAGGTGAACTTGCATTGCTTGAACAGGCAATTATAGATATTGAAAATACTCTTGATTCAATGCTCTTTATTGATAACCATGATTATGAACTAGCATGCAGGATTTGCGATAATGTTTCAAAAACAGTTTGCCAAATTTCTGATACAAAGACAATTTATTTTGGAAAATTAGAAGAAATTATAAATAACTTAGATAAAGTAAATCAAATTAATTTTTATGGAGGAAGTGTAAGAGTTACAAAAAGTCCTGCATTAGAATACTTTCCGGATACAAAAGTCTTACAGATAGAATC
>JAFUUC010000018.1 GCA_017471365.1 bacterium | reverse complement strand
TATTTAACATCTCTTTGATTGTCATATTTCTATTGTTCGGACAGGGTTGAGAGTTGTGTAATTCCAACCAACTATTAATATATTTAATTGCTTCTTGAACTGTAGGAATGTGATTATTTGTTAATCTTTTGTGCCATTCTTGGTGTAAATGTTCGCCTCGCTTTAACCACGCCGGCTTATCTTCAATACAAGTTCCAATGTAACTCGGCATTCCTTTTTCAAGTTCTTCCTGAAATTCTCTAAAAAATCGTTCTATTACTTTGGCTCTTGCGTTGTAAGGTTTAGCAAAAACGGAGTGGATGTTCAGATTCGCATACACTCCGTTAAAGCCCTCCTCCTCAAAATCGCAACTTTGAAAAAATCGAGATTTAAAAGCCTTTCCGTTATCTTGATAAACCACTTTGGGAATCATTCCTAAATTTAAAATGGCATTACGCAGAGCAGATGCAATGCATTGAGTGCTTTCTGTCATCATAATTTCGTAACCGATTAATGCAGTTGATTTCCAATCTAAAAAACCGACAAGAGTTGCTCTTGTTGGTTTACCGTTAAACGGATTAATAACTTGAAAGTTTAGAACATGACCATCTGCCACGATTACATCCCCAACCTCAATTTTAGAAATATCTCTTTCAATATATGGTTCAACTTTATCGTGATATGCTTTCATACCCTCACGTCTCAAAACCCACTCTGCATAATTATTCTTTCTAAAATGTTCCGCATATCTTTTGAAAGATAAATCACAGGGAAGACATTCATAGCCTCGTTTTTTTAATATTTCTTTTGTTAGTTTAATTGCTTTACCATAATTATACTGACTCGGATGTAATAAAAATGTCAGTAAAATATGTTTCATTTCATCATTTAATATTGAATTATATTCCCCTTGACGAGTCCATTTATATTTTGGTTGTAAACATTCTGCCGACTCGTGTTTTTCAAAAGCCTGAACCCAACGGTGCAAAGTTCCGATTGAAATTGATCCGATAAATTTATATGCTTTGGGCAAATATAATCCTGAATTATATAAATCTAAAAATACAGAATCAGCCTCTTTTTTAGTTGAATATTTTTTTCTTAATTTTTGCAAAGCAACTACAATGTTGGTTCTAAAATTTGCGGTCAATTTTGCACTATCAGAAACAAACTGTGCCGGCTGATAATTTCTCGGAATAAGAGCTGTTGATTTCTTTTCACTCTCTAATAATAATTTTTGAGTTTCAGGTTCTAAACTTGAAAATAATATTTCATAGCTCGTGCCACCACTAACCTTGACCTCTCTTGAAATATATCCACTTTCAGGATCATTTAATTTTAATCTAATAGCACGAGTGGAGGTTAAACCTTTAGCCTCTGCGATATCCTTTATATTAATATATAAGTCATTATTATTCATGGCACAAACACTTTACCTCTGAAGATAAAGCATTGGAACACGACTTCCGAGCATTGTGTCAGTTTCGTATCAATTATTTTTTTTATTTTCTCAAAATTGTCGGACACATTTTCCCCGATTTTTGGGCAAATTTTTCAAAACGGTCGAAAACGGACTTGCCGAAAATCTCAAAGTAACCGCCAATCTCGCACTACATGTCCGTTGCCGCTATTACTGCATTTTAGCCATTGAAAATTTTTGAAACTTCGTCCGAACAAAGTCCGTTTTCGTCCAGTTTGAGATAGGGGTAATTAACAAACTTCCGACAGAAAAAATCCTAATTTTCTGCACCTTTCCGCCAACAATCTCAAACTAACCGCCAATCCCAAAAT
>JAFUUC010000017.1 GCA_017471365.1 bacterium | reverse complement strand
TAAGTTTTGCTTCGGTGACTTTTTTCTGATTGCCGTCGACTTTTTCGTTCACTTTTGCGATCAGTGTTGGCAGAGTAAGTGCTGCGACTACGCCGATAATTGCTAGGGTGATTAATACTTCGGCGAGAGTGAAGGCGGCTTTCTTAAACCCTCTCCCGCCAGCGTAAGTCTCGCTAGCTCGCCAACGCTGGCTCCCTCTCACAAAGAGAGAGGGGATTGTCTCTGTGGTGGTGTGTTTGCCCCTAACGGGGTTAGCACCCACCTCAATCTTACCTCTCGCAGAAACATTCACTGGATGTTTCTGCTCGGCAGAGTCTCGCAGGGAGGAAGTTTTTTCTGTCATGCCGAATTCATTTCGGCATCTATCTATTTGATTGGATTCTGAAACAGCACTGCATACAGACTCACACGTCCTCACTCCGCTGCGGCGGTTCGCTTTGTATCTCCCACTTGGCGAGGGGAATTTTACGTGTTGGGGTAGTAACCCCAACCTACATTTGTCCCCACTCAAATGATGCTGTAGGCGAGGGGATTTTACCTGTTGAGATAGTTGCTCCAACCTACATTTGTCCCTTAGTGTGGAGTAAGAATTTTCTGTGTTTTTTCTCATAATTATCGCCTTCATAATTTTTAATATATTGTGAATAAATATTTATCTTGTTAACATATATTTAACATTATAACATTAATCCCACAATATGTCAATATCCGCGAATATAAATTAAAATTTTGGTATGGCTATAAATATCGATATTGACTATAAAACCAATATGAATGAGGTTATAAGACTTCTTTTGTATAGAAATAAAATTACCATTGCGGAACTTGCTCGCAGAATGTCGCAGCTTTCGGGGGTAAATTATACCAGATTTAACTTACGTGCAAAATTAGAAAACAATCGTCTGCATTTTAATGAGGCACTATTGGCTCTTGAAATTTTGGGGTATAAAATTGATCTAATCGAAAAAAATTAATTTTTGTAACGTTTATTATTTTTTTGAAATTTCTTTATTCAAATTTACTTTATATAAACGTGAAGTTTAATAAGGAGATTGATTATGCCAGAAATTTACATGTTCTTTTTTGATTTAGGAGCTTTATTGAAATTATTCCCTAAAAAAGATAATGAGATTTTAAAAAAGTTAAATGAGTATGAAAAACAAACAGAGTTTAATATGGCTGACAATCGTATAAAATTATTTGGTGGGGTATAGACTTCCAAAGAAAAAGACAGGCTATACCTGTCATCATTTATTAGACTCAATATATAAAACTTTTCTCAGAATGTACACACAGCTTTTGCTATGTTTGTTATTCGTTTTTGGGAAAATCTGCACTTAAATATTCTGAAGTAAAACATCAAAACTGAGTAATCAGATTTTCAATTTTTCAACATTCTATAACAAAATTATTTTTTTGTCAACACTCTTATCAAATTTAATAGAAACATTACGCCAACAAGTATAAGAGTGAGGATGAAGTCATATTTTATTGCATTGTAGCTTTTGAAGTGATTTGCAAACAAGCACGCCAATCCTCCTGCTAAAATTGCAACCGATGTTAATATTGCAACGGTATTTTTTTGTGAAAAACCTGCGTGTAAAAGTTTGTGATGTATATGTTCTGCATCCGCAACAAAAGGAGATTGTCCTTTAAAAATTCTTCTCAAACTCGAATAAGTTATATCCATAATCGGTACTGCCAACACTACAAATGGCAATAAGATGGCAAGAGTTGCTCCTTTCATAACCCCTGTTATCGAAATAGTGGCAAGTAAAAATCCTGAAAATAAAGCTCCGCTGTCACCCATGAATATTTTTGCAGGGTTAAAGTTAAATGTTAAAAACGCCAACATTGAACCTGCAAGTATAAATCCTATCAATGCACTTATCGGGCTTGGCGGGGTTAGAGTTACGGCCAAAATTGCCAGTGTAATTGAATTAACGGTTACTATTGAACCGGCAAGTCCATCTACGCCATCAATAAAATTTAATGCATTTGAAATTCCTACAATCCAAAGCAATGTAATCGGATAAGACCACAATCCCAAATCCATTCCTCCAAAAAACGGAACCGTAGTAATTTGAACTCCCAAAAGGTAAACAATAGTCGCAATAGTTACTTGTAAAAGCAGTTTAAATTTTGCCCCAAGTCCGTAAACATCGTCAATTAAACCCAATAAAAACATTAACGAACTTCCGAGTAAAATACCTGACATTAGCTTACCGTAAGGGTAGTAGCTCATCAAAACGAGACACAAAAAAGTTAGCATTGTACTAGCCCAAATTGCAACTCCTCCTATCCTTGATATAGGTTTTGTGTGAATTTTTCGGGCATTCGGAAGGTCTACAAGTCCTTCTTTTTTAGAAAAACTTATTACCATTGGAACAAGAAAAACTCCAAAAATGTAAGCTATAACCATTCCAATAATATGAGCATTTGTATTTGTTAATGTAATAATAATGGTCTTATCTCCTTAGTATAACGGGTGTTTTTTGCACAATTTCAAAGAACGTTCTTTAAGATTGTTTAATGCAATTTCATTATCTGATGAAAATATAGCAGATGCAATAATTTTTGCAACTTCTATCATATCATCTTCTTTAAATCCTCTTGTAGTAACAGCAGGGGTTCCGAGTCTGATTCCGGATGTAACAAAAGGACTTTGCGGGTCATTTGGAACTGTATTTTTATTAGCAGTAATTCCTACTTTTTCCAAAACGTTTGCCATGTCTTTTCCGGTTTTCCCGGTTTTTCGAAGATCGAGTGTCATAAGGTGGTTTTCAGTCATTCCGCCTACAATATCAAGACCTTCATCCATAAGCCCTTGAGCTAGAGCTTGAGCATTTTTAATAATTTGAGCGGCATATTCTTTAAATTCCGGTTTTGAAGCTTCTAATAAAGCTACTGCTTTACCGGCAATAATATGTTCCAAAGGTCCGCCCTGCATACCCGGGAATACGGCTTTGTCTATACTTTGAGCCCATTCTTCCTTGCACATAATTATACCGCCTCTAGGTCCTCGTAAAGATTTATGTGTTGTAGTTGTTACGAAATCACAATAAGGAGCGGGTGACGGATGAAGTCCTGCGGCTACAAGTCCTGCAATATGAGCGATATCTGCTAATAACAAGGCTCCAACTTCATTTGCAATTTCTCTAAACTTTTTAAAATCTATAATTTTTGAATAATTGCTTGCTCCGCAAATTATTAATTTAGGTTTATGTTCAATTGCCATTTGACGAACATTTTCATAATCAATTTCACCGTTTTCATTTATTCCGTAACTTTTTACGTCAAAATATAACCCGGAGAAATTTACCGGTGAACCGTGTGAAAGATGACCTCCATTTGAAAGATCCATTGATAAAACTCTATCACCCGGTTTCATTGTAGCCATGAACACTGCCATATTAGCTTGGGCTCCACTATGTGGTTGAACATTGGCATGATCCATTCCAAAGAGTTCACAAGCTCGTTTTTGAGCAATTTCTTCTACAATATCGATATGTTCGCAACCATTGTAATAACGTTTGTGCGGTTTACCTTCGGCGTATTTATTTGTTAAAACACTTCCACATGCTTCCATTACTGCCGGTGAAGTGAAATTTTCACTTGCTATAAGCTCTATATTTTCTTGTTGTCTTTGCAGTTCTAGTTCGATTTGTTGTGCAATTTGTGGGTCCACTTTTTTTATATTCTCTAAATGCATTTATACTCTCTCCTTTTTATTTATTGATCACAAATCCAGCTTTCATTATATATCAATAGAGTATTTAAGCAAGTTTTTAATATAAGTAGTCTTGTTTAAGTTTTATAATTTTTTCATAAGATTGTTCTACATTTTTTTGAAGCTCTTTATCAGCTAAAGCTTGTTTGTAGACTTCTTCAATCATATTAATTGTTTCGGCGGTTGAATTTCTATAAATAAACATATTTAATCCCGCTTTTATTCCCTTAACACAAGCTTCAGTTCTTCCGAAATCTGCAACACCTTTCATAACCATATCATCAGAAATTATCACACCTTCAAAACCAAGATTTTTACGCAAATATGTTATGCAATTTTTGCTTAGTGAAGTCGGTATGGGATCTTTTTCAAAGCAAGTGCAGTGTAAATGAGCCGCCATAATCATTTCAGCCCCATTTTTAATAGCCGCAGCAAAAGGTTTTATATGTGTTTGTTCCATTTGTTCAAGTGGCAAGTTTATTTTTGGCAATGTCAAATGACTGTCTGAATTAGCATCACCGTGTCCAGGGAAATGTTTCAAACACGGTATAATCCCATTTTTGCGGTAAACAGTTGAAACTATCTTTTCTGCTTCGATTACTTTTTCAGGGATTGAAGAAAATGCCCGCTCACCAATAATAGGGTTATTGGGATTTGTATTTGTATCTATACATGGGGCAAAATTTAGGTTAATTCCATATGATTTTAACTCTTTTGCTATTTGCTCTGTCTGTTGAGCTAAAATTCCTTTTTCATAGGCAAATTTTGCGGACAAATACTTTTTCCCACCGTGAATATTTTCGGTGCGTTCAACTCTCCCGCCCTCCTGATCAACTGAAAGAAACGGTGGAATTATACTATTTTGTTTAATTTTATTCACTAAATCTTTAAATTGTTGAACACTTTGAATGTCTTTTGTAAAAAATATTACACCGCCAAGTCCTTGTTTTAAAGCACTTTCTATCCCGCCGCCTTCAAGTCCGAGAATAAACATTTGATAAAGTTGTGTTTTAAGGCTTGTCATTTTACGAATTTATAAACCTCAACCAGATCAAGAAGTTTTCCGGATTGAATAACTTCTTTTATTTTATTATGAATAGTTTGGAGTTCAATTTCGGACGGTGTTTTAAAATCTTCAGGAAGTTTTAGATCTTCGACTGTTTTAGTGCTGACAAAATTTGTGTTTAGGACAAGAAAGTCTTTGTATGTGTTTAAAATTTCGATATGCAATGGATTTATCTCATAATTTTGTCCGAGATAATATTTTGCATCGCGTTTAATTTGATTAAAAAATTCTATTGAAAAATCAACTTCAGCAACGGTTTCTTCCTTGTTGAAGGTATCTCCGATGCAAGGATTTCCTTCTATGTTTGCGGCGGGGTTTGTTTTTTTTATGTAGACAGCCCACAAAAGACTGCCAAGGCAAAACCCAATATTGTTATCTGCCATTTGTGTAATTTGCGGGTATAACATTTTGAATTTATTTTTTCTTTGTCCAAAATTTTTGAATTTGTTTATAGAATTGTATAAATATTCTGAACTGATAGACAGGATCGTTGTATGTCTTGCAAATCCCGGATCAAATAGAACTGTTTTTTCTTTAACTTCTGTCATTGGCATTTCCTCTTTGATTATATTTTAGCATAGTGAATTTTTTGTTGCAAAAACGAGTTTAGAAAAGTAGTGTGGGGTACCTACCCGACAAATCAGTTCCATCCCTAGCGAAACTCTCTCAATCTTTCCCTCCCTAGCTAGGGAGGGTTAGGGTGGGTGGTTTGATCTAGCACAGAGGTCAAAAATTCTAAACTTACCGGTTTAGTAACCCATCCCCACCCCTTCCCTGACAAGGGAAGGGGGCAGTACTATCCCTCCCTAGTTAGGGAGGGTTAGGGTGGGTGGTTTGATCTTTCACAAAGGTCAAATAAACTCTAAGCTTGCCGGTTTAACAACCCATCCCCACCCCTTCCCTGACAAGGGAAGGGGGCAGTACATTCCCTCCCTGATGAGGGAGGGTTAGGGTGGGTGCTATCCCCGTTAGGGGCAAATAAGCTAACACAAAAGAATTTCCCTCCCTAGCTAGGGAGGGTTAGGGTGGGTGGTTTGATCTAGCACAGAGGTCAAAAATTCTAAACTTACTGGTTTAG
>JAFUUC010000016.1 GCA_017471365.1 bacterium | reverse complement strand
ATAAGTTTAGCTTCGATTACAGCTTTTTGGTTTGAGTCAGCTTTTTCGTTGATCTTTGCAATGAGTGTTGGCAGGGTCATTGCTGCGACTACTCCGATAATTGCAAGGGTGATCAGGACTTCGGCTAGTGTAAACGCTGGTACTGCACCTCGCAATAAACGCCACCGCTCGCAATTGCAACGAAAGCTCAACGCTTCCGTTGATGCTTGCTCGTCTCTCGCTTTGCTCGTGGCTCTGCTCGGTTTGGTAAATGCTGCCCGTTTGCCCTTACGGGACGGCACCCACCCTAGCCTTTTTCTATTACTCGAGCATAGCTCTCGAAAAGAAAAACCTCTCGCAAACAATTCACCGGATTGTTTGCTCGGCAGAGTCCTGGCTAGGGAAGGGGATTTAACGTGTTGGGGTAGTAACCCCAACCTACATTTATCCCCACTCAAATGATCTTGCGGGCGAGGGAAGTTAACAGGTAGTAACCCCAACCTACATCCTTCATTTTTCTCAAAACCTCTATTGGGCTTAATAAAAGTTCTGTTTAAATTTTTCATACTTATCTCCTTTTTTATTAAATATAATTATTAACTTATTAAGTTTATTTAATAAAAAATTATTTGCAAGTAATATAAGATAAATTTTAATGGGTAATAATTTGACACGGAGAATTTTAGCTGACAATGTAAGGCTTTTGAGAACAAAAAAACGTTTTTCACAAGAAGCGATTGCCGAAAAAGCAAATGTTGGGCAGAATCAAATTAGTGGAATTGAAAACGAACATTCTAACCCAAGCCTTGATACAATAATAAAAATAGCAAATGCTTTGGATGTTAAGGTTTCAGATTTATTTATGGAGTAATTTTTTATTTTATTGCAGGAAAGAAATAGCGTATTCCATCGTCTGATCTCCAACGTATGTAGCCTGTTTTAGGAGTTTTATCAAGATCAAGAACACTCACCAATGCCCAGTTCCCGCGTATTACGACCAATTTTATTTGTTGTGGCATATTTATTACAGAAACATTTTGAGCAGTATCATCCGGGGCTGACTTTATATTTTTATAATTTTCCGGAGCCGTTTTGAACATTCTAAGCCCATATTTTTTGCCATAAGCATTATAAAAATTTATCCAGGTCATAAATTTGTAAGGGTCATCTTTTTTAATCCAGCCGGTTTTACCTGTGGAGTTATCATATACTATTTCAACCCAATCTTCAGTCACGTCTGTTACATTAACCAGTGCAAAGTCTTTTCGGTCAATTAGTAGTGCAAAAAACTTGTTTGCTCCTATTGCTTCAGGGAAAAATTCCGACTTATCCCATCTAACACGATGTAAAATTAATGAATTTTCATCCGGCTCCTGATAGATTGTAATATCATTTCCTACCTGGTAAACTCCTACAGTTCTGCTAAAATTGAAACTCGCCTGAGAAGGAATTATATCACGGGCTTCAATTCTGCTTGCCGAAAAAAATATTATGGAAAATATAAGAATTAATAATTTTTTCATTGTATATTAACCCTCTCTAAATGATATTTGAGCATAAGTTTTTTGAAGTTTTTCCCGAACAGAAGTCATTTGTTGTTCAATAATTTCATCTGTAAGAGTTGAATTTTCATCTTGCATTTTTATACGAAATGCAACGGATTTAAACCCATCATCAACGTGTTCTCCTTGATAAATATCGAAGATTTCAGAGCCGTTGAATATATTTTGTTTTATGGCACCTTTAATCGTACGCTGAATATCTTCACACGTTACATCTTCATTAATTATAAATGCTAAATCGCGTCTCACTTCCGGATATTGAGGAATATGTTTGAAACGTGGCACGGTTTCTTTTACAGCGGAAATAAGTTGAGTAAGATCAACTTTGAATAAAAATGCATCTTGATTAAGTTTTAATTTATCAATAACGTTTGGATGAATTTGACCAAAATAACCTATTGGTTCAGGTTTTTTACCCAAAAGCATGATTACAGCGGTTCTATAAGGATGAAGAACATTGTGTGTTTTAGAAAGTTCAGTTTCCGCAATAGGAACAAGTTTTATTCGTCTCGTCACCTCAAGTTCATTAAACAAGTTTTCGAGTATTCCTTTCACGTAAAAGAAATCTAAATTAGTTTTTACCTGCCATTTAGAATTTTGAACTTCCCCTGTTAAAACACCCTGAAGAACACGTGTCTCTTTGACACCTGTATTTTTTTCATCGGATTGATTTATTTTTATATAAGTTTTTCCAATTTCATATGCCCAAAAAGTTTTTTGTCCGTTGTCAAAGTTTGTTTTCATGCAATTAAGAACGCTTGCCGCAAGATTTTGACGTAGCATAGAATATTCATCACTTGCAGCATTTGCAACTTTTACGGCATTTTCATCATCATAATTTATTTTAAACTTATCTAATAGAGATTTTCCGATTAGCGAACTGGTTTGAATTTCTGTTAATCCGGCAGAAAGCATAAGCTCATGCACTTTTTTTGTAACTTTTTCTTCGGTTGAAACTTCCGGAGTCTGAGCTTTGCTTGGTAAAGTTGGAGCAATCTTATCATAACCGTTTATTCGTGCAATTTCTTCAATCAGGTCGATTTCGCGTTCAACGTCACCGTATCTAAAACTCGGTACGGCAAATTTTGCTGCGGTATCATTACCGCCAAGTTTTTTGAAACCGAGATTTTCCAAAATGTTTATACATCTGTCAGATGCAATATCACATCCGAGTATTCTTTTTATTTGCGGGTAACGCAATGTTATTTCAAGTGGTGGAAGTTTATTTTCACCGTCCTCGACGAGTCCTGTTACTTCGGCATTTGCATATTCAACAAGAAGCTGCA
The DNA here is from genome assembly GCA_017471365.1 of bacterium. Lineage (GTDB taxonomy): Bacteria > Cyanobacteriota > Vampirovibrionia > Gastranaerophilales > Gastranaerophilaceae > Zag111. The sequence goes on along the minus strand of JAFUUC010000016.1, from coordinate 6,094 downwards.
TAGCTCTCATTAAAGCAGGTTTTACGGTTTCAATATCTATACCACGTTCAAACCTGGCTCCGGCTTCGCTCCTATATCCTACAGAACGTGCTGATTTTCGGTTTGCGGCAGGTGTAAAATATGCTGCTTCTAATGCTATCGCGGTCGTATTGTCATCAATCTCTGAATTTTCTCCGCCAAAAACACCACCAAGACATACACCTTTGTCTTTTGTCGCAATTAGAACAGAATCTGTAGTAAGAGTTCTTTCTACACTGTCTAAAGTTACAAGAGTTTCCCCTTCTTTTGCACGGCGAACACAAAGATAGCCATCTAATTTGTTATAGTCGAATGCATGTAAAGGACATCCGTACTCTAGCATTACATAGTTCGTTATATCAACAACATTGTTTATAGCACGTATACCACAAGCTCTTAAACGTGCTTGCATCCAGTCCGGAGACGATTTTATTTGAACATTTTTTAACAATCCTAAAGAGTAATATTTACAAACATCTTTGTCTAAGATTTCCACTTTAAATTTGTCTGTAGAAAGATCTTTAGTGCATTCAACAGGATTAAATTTTAACGGAAGATTAAACAAGGCACTAATTTCTCTTGCAACACCAATGATTGACATTTGGTCGCCGCGATTTGCAGTTGGAGCAACATCAAGAATAATGTCTTTTTCAAATCCTAAAACATCTTTTACGTCTAGACCAATTTGTACTTCAGGGAAAATTCTGTTTAAGATAAGAATACCATCTTCTTGCTGATAATTACGATCTGAAACACCAAGTTCATCGGCAGAACATAACATTCCCTGAGATTCAACTCCACGGATAATTGCAGGAGTAAGCTCAAATTGTTCACCTGTTTTACGATCAAGAACTTTACTTCCTACACTTGCATAAGGAACTATCTGACCTTCGGCAATGTTTTGAGCTCCACACACAACCGTTTTTGTTCCTAAGCCTGTAGAAACTGTCACCAAATGTAAATGATCCGAATTTGGATGTGCATCTATTTTTTCAATTTTTACGGTTTTAATATTTGTAAAATCAGGTTTCAGTTCTTCTATTGCTTCAACTTCAAGCCCGCTCATCGTCAATTCATGTGCAATTTGAGAGGCTTCTATATTTGATATATCAACAAATTCATTTAACCAGTTTAGTGATACTTGCATTATATTTTCCCTCTTAATTCTAAATATCTTTGAGATTATTGTAGCATAAAAACAAAAATAAAATCACTTTGAATAGTATTGATCTCGCAAATTATACTTTTTATCATTACGATTATAGGAATAAATTTTATACAATTCACCATTTGTAGTTATTTTAATAGAATTGAGCAGATCTGTTCTGATAATATTAGTATTTCTTAAAACATCAAGAGTCCCTTTTGTCGGATGACCGAAATAATTCACTCCGGTGGATATCAACGAAACGCGATTGCCCAAATAATTAACCATTTCAGTATCAACTACACCTGATGCACCGTGATGACCGACTTTTAAAACTTCTATATCATGCGGAATATCTTTTTTTACAGCTTCAAATGACTTTACACCTGCATCGCCGGTAAACAACATATCAAAATCCTTATAACTCAAAAGTGTAATCGTGGATCTTTCGTTATCCAGATTTTTACCTTTAATGTCGGCCTTAAAATTTGTTATCTTCAAATCCGGTTCTTTGTAGATAACAGTATTATTTTTTACTATTTCAACATGCTGCTTTATATCTCTAACCGCTTGGAAAATATTTTTAGCTGTTTGAGTCTCTTGTTCTTCATTATTCAGATAAAGTGTTTTAACACTTGTATCTTTTATAATATCGGCTGCACCACCTGAATGATCATTATCAAAGTGAGTTACAATCACTCCCTCAATATTTTTTATACCTCTATCTTTGAGGTATTTGAGCATGATAATTTTAGCTTGTGAATTTCCACTTTGGTAAGCTTTCTTTCCGGTATCAATAAAGAAATATTTATTTTGGGGAGTTTTAATAAGAAAAGAATCTGCATTTTGAACATCAAAAGCAATGATCTCCAAATTTTTAGATTCAAAACGCAAATTTAAACCAACAAGTACCAAACCGACAAAAAATATTGTCAAAAATGCTCTTTTGTATTTGCAAAATTTGATCATACCGGTCGCTGAAATCAGCATTAAATAATACAAAATCATTTGAAACATACCGGGATGAGTAGTTTGTACAATACAATGTGGCAAATTCGCAAAGAAATTTGAAATCCACACCAACAAATCTAAAAGATAATTATTATAAAAATCAAAAGTAAAACATATAAAATCAGCGACCTGAGGGATAGTTGCAAGTATAGAACTTACAAATCCACAAAAACAAATTACACTAAGCAAACTTACCGTAGAAATATTTGCCAGCACCGAATAAAGAGTGAATGTATTAAAATAAAACATCTGTATAGGAGCCACCCAAATTTGAGCTACAAGCGGAATTAAAATTGCAGCAACAAACCAATTTGGCAGAAATTTGAATTTATCAGATAATACATTTGCCGTAGTCAAAAGTCCCAGTGTAACCATAAAAGACAATTGAAAACTTACATCATTAATATATGCAGGATTGTAAATGAGCAAAAGTACAGCAACAAAAGACAAAAGAGCTACACTATGAGTATCCCTGTCAATAAGTTTGCCGGCAAGAACGAACAAAAGCATTAATGCTGCCCTGACTACAGATGGTCCAAGTCCTGTCATTAAAGTGTACAAAACTATCATCAACATGCCGGAAATAACTCTCGGTCTGTACGGCACCCGCAAAAACTGTAAAATATAAAACCAAAAAGTAAATATAAAAGCAACATTCATTCCAGAAGCTGCCAAAATATGTAGCAAACCCGAATTGATAAAAGAAGTTTTTATATACTCAGGAGGTGCAACAGCATCATCTCCAAAAACAATTCCTCCTAAAATTTCAAGATTCGGACTTTGCAAATATTTCGCATGTGTAGCCAAAATTTTATTTCTGGTATTATTCAATTTACTTAAAAATTTCCACTTGAGTGATTTTTCATCATCCAAAATTTTAAATAACCCGTCATTTACATACAAAACTGTAAATGTATTAAAATTTTTCAAATAAGCACTATAGTCAAATTGAGATGGATTAGATGCCCTGAAGGGTTCCCTCAAACGACCTTCCAAACTCACCCTGTCACCTATATTTAACTTTGCGATATTCTCATAGTCTCCGTTAATTGTAACAAACACTTTTCCGGATAAATTTTCACCCTGAACAGTTTCAACATTCATGAAAAATTTTGCCTTTGATTTATCTGCGGAATTTGGAATGCTTACAATTCTACCGGTAAAAACAGAATTTATCGGAGCAAGTGAAAGAAGATCATCGTATGTTTTAATCTTAAAAAATGTTAAGAAAAACCCACAATAAAATACCGCAATTAATATGACAATTCTTTTGATATCGAACAACCTTAAATACATCATCAGAATTAAAAATGCAGTGATGACAATAGCAAAAATAAGTTCTTTCGACGTAAAATAAGCTAATATTCCGCACATAAAGAACAAAGATGTAACAAACATTACAAAATTTTTGTTTTGCAAATAATTTTCTATAACGTCCCTATCAAACATATTCCAACGTTTGAATGATATCATAAGTTACAATGTTGTGCAAAATAGAAATTAGTGATACAATGAACCCCAAGAAGGAAGATGTATGAGCAATAACGATTTTTATATTGAGGATTTTTTAAGACAAGCCGTATCAGTAGGTGCTTCAGATGCACATATTTGCGAGGGTGAAAGACCTGCAATTCGTGTAGCAGGGCAAATTATGAGAATTAATCTCCCCCCTATCACAGCAGAGGATATGGAATTTGTTATAAGAACAGTTGCTCCTGCACACTTGAAAGACAGAATTACAAGATTTTTTGATATCGACTTTTCTTATGAAATTCAAGGCTGTTCTCGTTTCCGTGTAAACATGAGCAGACAACTTGGTAAAACCGCAATGGTTATCCGTGCAATTCCTTATTATATCAAAACGTTTAATGAATTAAATTTGTCAAATACTCTTGAACAATTCGCCGGATTTAATAACGGGCTTGTGCTTGTTACCGGTCCTACAGGTTCAGGTAAATCTACGACTATTGCATCTTTAATAGATTACATAAATTCAACTGTCGCTAAACATATTATTACGATCGAAGATCCGGTTGAATTTATTTTTTCAAACAAAAAATCCATTATTTCTCAAAGACAATTGTTGATTGACACTCCGTCGTTCTCAGATGGCGTAAAATATTCACTAAGACAAGATCCGGATGTTATATTCATCGGTGAAATTCGTGACAGAGAAACAGTAGAATCTGCTTTGAATGCGGCAGAAACAGGTCACCTTGTTGTATCAACACTTCATACAAACGATGCCGTTCAGTCTGTAACAAGAATTATCAACCTGTTTGATCCAAATGAAAGATCTTTCGTTAGAAGTCAGATAGGAAATACTTTGAGAGGTACTATTTCTCAAAAACTGGTGCCTTCCGCAGACGGAAGTTCAAGGTATCCTGCGGCTGAAATTTTAGTTGTTACTCCAACAGTAAAAGACTTTATTGTCAAAGATGAACTTGAACAAATATATGAACTTGTTAAAAACGGTTCATTTGACAATATGACAACAATGAACATGTCTATTTACAAATTATATCAAGAAGGAAAGATTACTAAAGAAACCGCTATAGAGTACTCTGACAATAAACATGAAATCGAACAGATGATTAGAGGAGTATACCGCGGTACCGGAATGAATAAAAATCTTGGGTAAAAATGCAAAACAGTTTCGTTACGGATGCAATTAATTTAAAGTCCTATAACCTGAGTGAATCTGATAAAATTATTGTCATGTATTCAAAAGATAAAGGACTTATAAAAGGGGTAGCTAAGGGAGCCAAAAAACCAAAAAGTAAGCTCGGTGCAAGAATGGATTTGCTCGTGGCAAATACCCTTATGCTTCATAAAGGGAAAAATCTTGATACAATTTGCCAAGCTGATGTTCTGAATACTTTTCGTAAAACACGACAAGATTTGGATAAAATATTTTATTCAATGTACGTAACCGAAGTTGTACATAATTTTGGAACCGAAGAAGACCCCAGTTCTGAAATAATTTACGACTTACTTTACAAAACTCTAAATTCAATATCCGAAGCAAATTCAAAAGTAGATATGCTTCTTGCAGTTATAAAATTTCAACTCAAAATCATGGTAGAAACAGGATTTTCTATCGAACTTGACAAATGCCTGAAATGTCACAAAGACATTAAAGATGAAACCATGATGTTCGTGCCAAATCTTGGTGGAATTATTTGCAGTGAATGTGCGACATTTATTCCTCTTAATAAGAAACAAATGCCGCATAAGTTGAGAGATTTTTTTAAACATATGTCAATTAGCGATTTCGACGAAAAAAGCGAATATGAATTGAAAGCTAATGAAAAAGTATGCAATGTTACATTTGAAGTCCTGAAAGAATATATTGAACTGAAATGCCCTAAAAAATTCAAATCAACAAATGTTCTTGCTGAAAATAATGCCTTAACTTAATCAGCTACGCAAACAACGTGGATATAGTTGATATCGCGGTAGTAGTAGGCCCAATACGAGTTCGAAAAGTCGAAGTGGCGGGACCACGCAAAGTCCGAGGAGTACTCGAGGTCACCCCAAAGGCGGAACCACGCATCGAAGTCTTCTATGCCTAGTTTTGCTATTACGCTTGTATCCCACTCGTTTGCAGTGTATGTTTCATTGTAATCTTCTGATTCGCTGATTGAATCATCATTGTAAATTGCCTTAGCTATTTTTGCCAGTTCACTTGCATTTGGTAATCTGCCGCCTTGATTCTTACACTCTACCATTGCTCCTACCCAGTAATCATCGTTGTTATTGTATTCGCATGATTTAATTGCTTCGTAGCCGGATTTACCTATATAATCACTACAACTTACCGGTGTTGGAACTTTTGCCTGGCTAATTATTTTAACTCCACCTATCTCTATATAAGAATCTTCAAGTTTTGCTCCATTGAATGAGATAAGATCATTT
>JAFUUC010000015.1 GCA_017471365.1 bacterium | reverse complement strand
TTGTTCATAGCAGTCAAATCTTTTCCCACTCTATTTGGCATGCGGCTGCCATTTAGATCATACAATCCGTCTACACATGAGTGTATTTTCTTGTTATCAGACTTTATACTATCAGGATCTGAAATACATTTTTTATTATAATTAAGAAACATAGGTGTCCCTTCAGCTAAAGTTAATGCAACCGGAGCAATAAATTCTTTTTCAACAGTTACTGTTCCAAGTCCTAAAGAATCCGCAGTGTTTAATTTAGTAATTTCAACAGTTTTATCTTCTGTTCCGTTGTTGTATGTTATTTCACTATACGGAATACATTCACTAAATGCTGTATTAGTACCGTCGCAGATCTTTGTGATCTTCATGTATTTAGATAGTTCTTCTGCAAATTCTGCGGTTGAAGAATAAGTATTGTTGATTCCGCCATGCAAGTCAAGCATATTCAAGCCTTGAATAAGTTTTGCTTCGGTGACTTTTTTTTGATTGCCGTCGACTTTTTCGTTTACTTTTGCAATCAAAGTTGGCAGAGTCAATGCTGCGACTACGCCGATAATTGCAAGGGTGATCAGGACTTCTGCCAAAGTAAAGCCTGCATCTTTTCTTTTGAATTTAATTTTTTTTCTCATAGTTAACTCCAAATAAATTATATCTAAAAACATGATAATTATATGTATATAGCTATAATTTGTCAAATTCCTTGTTTAAAAAATCATCTAAAAGTACTATGTTGCTATGGATTACAGGTTTGAAGACATTAAAATAATTGATTTTATTAAGACTTTGGCGGTTTACAAAGGGGTGTCTTTAAGAAAATTAGTAGCAAAAATTGCTGAAATAAAAAATTCCAGTGATTGTTATTCAAACTTTTACTCCAAACTTAAAAAAGAAACCATAAAATTTTCAGAAATTTCTGATATTGCAGAAATTCTTGGTTATGAGATCATTTTTCGTGACAAGGGTAAGTCGGCTTAGTTAAATTCTGTGCATATTGTCAAAAATTTCTTTTTTTTGAACCCAAATTTCCATTCCCATTTCTGTGCCGATACTTGTTATGGCTTCTTTGATTTCTTTAAATGTTCCTTTTGAATTTTCTATATTGCAAAGCATAAACATTACAAAGTGTCCTTGCATAAGTGTTTGTTTAATATCTTCGATGTTAACTTCATATTTTGCAAGAGTTGCTGTCACTTTTGCTACAATACCGATTTTGTCTACACCTGAAACTGTTACTAATATTTGATCTGACATAATATTTTCCTTTGAAATTTATTTTGCATCGGCAAACCATTTGCGGCGGAAAAATCTACCAACTTGATTTCTAACACAATAATCTCTTAAATCTGCTTTAACATCTTTACATAATATGTAAAGAACAATAATATTTGGTACGCACATTGCAATCATCATTGCATCTGTAATATCAATTATTGATTTAACATTCATACAAGATCCTATGATAATAAATAGGCAATATATAATATTGAACGACAAAACACGTTTTTTACCTTCACCAAACAAGAAAGTCCAAGCTTTTTGTCCGTAATATGCCCACGAAATCAATGTTGACATTGCAAATAAAACAGCTATTATAGAAAGAATTATCGGGAAAAATGGAATTACTGACTGAAATGCATTTGAGGCAAGTTCAATACCGGAAATTTCCCCAATGGTTGTATTATTAAGAACTCCGGAAAATACAATTGCACAAGATGTAAATAAGCACAACACACCGGTTAAAAATGTTTCTAACAATGCGACAAAACCTTGTGAAACGGGTTCTTTAGTTTGAGCAGTCGCATAAACAATTGCTGCTGCACCGGTTCCTGCTTCGTTAGATTGAACAGAACGTCTCAAACCTATAATTATTGTTCCAAAAACGCCCCCTGCAACGGCACTTGGATGAAATGCCTCTTTTACAATTAGGGCAATTCCGGCCGGAATATCCATAAAATGGTAACCGATTACAATTAAACCCGAAATTATATATAAAGCACACATTGTTGGAGTTAAAATGGTTGTTACTTTTGCAATACTTTTAATACCTCCGACAACAACAAGCCCGATTAAAATGGCTGCTATTAAACCGATTACCCATGTAAACCCTTGGAATATACTGTGTTCACCACCTGTTATAAATATTATTTGGTGAGCAGTTTGATTGATTTGAATCATATTTCCGCCTGTTATGCCACCACCAATACAAAGAATTGCAAAAATTACAGAAAGCGGTTGACCTAACCAACGCATATTTTTTCTTGTTAAACCATGTGCAATATAATGCATAGGACCTCCGGAAATTGATCCGTCAAGGTTAAAACGTCTATATTTTACGGCAAGTGTTGCTTCTACAAACTTAATTGACATTCCTAAAATTGCACCAAAGAATATCCAAAATGCTGCACCCGGCCCGCCAATGGAAATGGAAATTGCAACCCCTGCAATACTTCCTATACCTATTGTTCCTGATAAAGCTGTCGCCAGAGCCTGAAAAGAAGAAACCTCGCCTTCCCCTGATCCTTTTTGAGGTTTAGCGATTAATTCAAGTGCATGTTTAAATCCCCAAATAGCAATTCCTTTAAAATAAAAAGTAAAAAATATTCCGGCAAACAGTATCCAAAAAATAATTAATGGTACATCATTGCCAAAAAAGTTTATAGGATAAAAAATAATTTTAGCCACAGCATCCGATACCGGTGCAATATGTTTATCCATAAAAGCATCGACACTCATGGCACTTGCTGATTGCAATGTGCTAAAAAATAACATAAACAATGTGGTTAAAATTTTCTTCATTTTACTATTTATCCTTTCAGCCTATGTGAAAAAGTTAGTCTAACATAACCCGCTAACTACTAAAAGTATAGCAAAAACATGAAAATTATAATAATAATCTTTACAAAAGGTTAAAAATTTACAAATGTATTTTAATTTTTTGTATTAACTAATTTAGCTAAATCAACACCAAGAGCCTGTGAAATTTTAATAAGCGTTTTTATAGTCACATTTTGTCTTCCCGATTCAATTTGCCCGATGTATTTTTCATGCACATTTATCATTTCTGCAAGACGAAATTGTGTCAAATTGTTTCTCATTCTTTCAACTTTTATATTGAAAGCAATTTTTTTTAAAATTTCCTCCTCACTCATATACTAATTATGTATATATATATAAAGATAGTAACCATATATAATAATCTTAATGTAGTATTATATATTGACTTAAAATAATAAATTTGATATTGTGTCTTTAAAAAAAAGGAGAAGAATTTATGAAGAAATTTGCAGTACCAGCGTTCACACTAGCAGAAGTCCTAATCACCCTGGCAGTCATCGGCGTAGTTGCAGCAATGACCCTGCCAACTTTGATTGCAAAGATCAACGAAAAAGCTGACTCAAACCAAAAAGCTGTAATCGAAGCTAAACTTATCCAAGGACTAAACATGTTAGATCTGCACGGAGGTATGAATGATACCTATTCTTCTACTGCTGAATTTGTAGAAGAATTAAGTAAATACATGAAGATTACAGCCGTATGTGACGGATCTACAAAAGCATTTACAGAATGTTTACCGTATAGTGAATTAAACTATATTCAAAACGGTGAACAAAAATCTATTGAATTATCTAAAATAAATTCAGCAAGTTCACTTAATCTTCCAACCGGCGGAGAGAAGGATTTTATGAACCCTGTTGCAATAGTATTAGGAGACGGTACACCGATTATTCTATCTTATGATAAAAAATGTATCTCAGATCCTGATAGTGTAAAGGTAGATAATAAACAAATCCATAGTTGTATAGCCGGTATATATGATTTCAACGGTTCCAGAAAGCCAAACTTGTATGGTGGCGATGAACATACAAGAAATGACCTTATTTCATTTAATGGAGCAAAACTTGAAGATTCTTATATAGAGATAGGCGGAGTTAAAATAATCAGCCAGGCAAAAGTTCCTACAGGTGTTAGTTGTAGTGACTACAAAGGTCAACCCGGTTATAACATTAATGATTGCTACTTCAATAACAATAATGACTACTGGGTAGGAGCAATGGTTGAATGTAACAGCCAAGGCGGGCATTTGCCTAGTGCAAGTGAAATGAGGAGTATTGCAAATGAGTTGCTTGTAAATGGTAGTTTTAATGAAATAAATATGAACAAACTTGGTTTGACAGGATCCGATTGGTATTATTTGTGGAGTAGCCGAGAAGATCATGCTGCATTTAGTTTAGCACATATCATAAATACCAGTTCAAGTTACGGTGGTCCATGGATTCAATATGATCAACCAGATACTCCTTATGCTGGTTATAATAATAGAGATTCTTCATTATTTTTATTTATTTGTATAGCAAATTAAAGTATTATAGTTGATAAAGTGAAATAATTGCACATTTGTGGTAGGATGTTATCGTAAAGGAGTTAAGTTTTAGCATGATGAGTCAAACTAAAAAACTCTCGATAGCATTCTACTGGCACATGCACCAACCGGTGTACAAGCTTACGCCTAACAGTGATTATCTTATGCCGTGGGTAAGATTGCATTCGGTAAAAGATTATCTTGATATGGTACTTTGGGTTAAAAAATTTGACCGGCTGAAACTTAATTTTGATTTTGTTCCGGTTTTATTGGATTCAATTATAAATTATGCAGATAACAACGCACATGATATCCATTCTCGTTTGACGGTTACTCCTGAAGAAAATCTTAGTCACGAAGATAAAATATTTATCTTAAACAACTTTTTTGATGCGAATTATCAGACAATGATTTTGCCAAATCCTGAATATCATCGTTTATATAGAATTGTTCAGGAGGAAGGTACAGAAAATACGGATATATTCTCTAATCAGGAATATTCGGATATTATGGCTTTGTTCAATTTGGCATGGATTGATCCGTCGTTTAGAGGTTCAAACCGAGATTTGAAACGTCTTGTTAAACAGGGGAAGCACTATTCTCTTGAAGATAGAATAAGAATTATTGAAATTCATCGCGAAATCATAAAAAAAATCATTCCTACTATTAAAAAATTTGTTAAAGCAAATAAAATTGAAGTAACAACAAGCCCATATTATCATCCGATTTTACCTGTTTTACTTGATTATAAAAGTATTAGGAAGAATGCCTCTCCAGAAGATGAACTTCAAAGTTTGAAAACCGAACTTGATGCAAAAATTCAAACAAAAGAAGCTTTGGATCGTGTAGAAGAAATTTTTGGAAAGCGTCCCAAAGGTGTTTGGGCTTCTGAACAGTGTGTGAGTCCTAAAACGCTAAATATGTTTGCAAGTCTCGGAGTTGAATGGTCAATTTCTGACGAGACAGTTCTTTCAAATTCAATTAACTTTGAATTTATTCATGATTTTAAAGGTTATTTAGAGGATCCTTATCATCTTTTAAAATCATATAAGGATAAAAATTCCGGTGTTAAGTTGATTTTCCGCGATTCGACAATTCATAACTTGATAAGTTTTGAATATTCTCATCATGATCCTGTTGCTACTGCTAATGATTTGTATGACAGGATAAAAGTTATACAAAGTAAGATTTTATCTTCTCCTGATAAAGATCATTTGCTTACTATTGCAATGGATGGGGAGAATTGTTGGGAAAATTATCAAGATGATGGAAATCTCTTTTTGGAGACTTTATACCAACTTATAACTAACGATGAAACATTGGAAACAGTTTTGATTAGTGATTACCTTGAAAAAATTGATGAGCATAAGAATTTGAATAAGGTATCAATGGCATCAAGTTCAAATCGAAATTTTAAACTCTGGATAAATGAACCGGTTAAAGATCTTGCTTGGACATACCTGAAACGTGTTCGTCATGATTTTTCTGAGTTTGTAAAAAGGGAGCCATTAAATCCTAACATTGAACTTGCCCGCAGAGAATTGTTTATTTGTGAAGGTAGTGACTGGTTTTGGTGGTATGGTGAACCAAATTACTCCGGACGGGATAATCTTTTTGATTTTATTTTTAGAACTCATTTGCAAAACATTTATAAGTATTTAGATTTGGATGTTCCGGATTATTTGGAAGAACCTTTAACAAATATTTCGCCTTCTCAGCCTTCAAATTATCCTAGAGATATGATTTCTCCGATACTGGACGGTTTGGATGTTAGTGAAGGTGATAGTGTATGGAATGATGCAGGATGTATTGAAATTCCTGATGGACCTGTTTTGAGAGAGTCAAAGTTGTTTGAAAAAATCCGTTTTGGATATGATAATGATAATTTGTATTTAAAATTTCATCTCAATAAATATATTAAAAATGACTTAAGTATGAGACAACGTACTTTTCAAATGTATATTTATTTAAGAAAATATGGTCATACTCAACCTCTTTCTCCGGTTCGTCTAATTAATAAGACACAAAATGTTACTCCGATTGCTTTGGAAAAATTCCATAATGAAATTCAAGTTGCAATAAGGGACGACGAATTGAGGTTTATGCGTATAGTAAAAGCAATTCCGGGTGATATGTGGGTTCTTGAAAGTCCGAAAACAATTCAAACAGCATATAAAGATGTTCTAGATCTAAAAATTCCTTTTGATATTTTAGAAATTGAGAGTGGAGAAACGTTAGAATTTCTGTTTATAAATGCTAATTTTGGTATGACAGACTTTTACATCCCTAACGAAATGCTTCTTTCAATAACCCGTCCTGTTCCGGTGTTGAAATAATTTTACATATCAAGACCAAGATCAAGAGTAGGAGCTTTTGCAACAATTGCACTTGATGAAATTATATCTACACCGCATTCGGCAATTTGTTTTACGGTATCAAGAGTTACATTACCGCTTGCTTCAACAATGGCTCTATGGTCAATAAGTTGAACTGCTTCTTTCATTTGTTCAAAAGTCATATTATCAAGCATAATAATATCTACGCCAAGAGGCAAAGCTTCTTTTATTTGTTCGATAGTATCACATTCAAGTTCAACTTTGTGTGCGTGCGAAAGATTTGCCTTGACCAATTTAATTGCATTTGTAACAGAACCAGCAACCTGAATATGATTGTCCTTAATCATTGCACAATCAGAAAGATTAAATCTGTGTATAGCTCCTCCTCCTATTTTTACAGCATATTTTTCAAACGCTCTAAAGTTGGGAGTTGTTTTTCGGGTATCTACAATTTTGCAAGGTAAATTTCCAATTGCATTTTTATATTTGCGAGTTTCTGTTGCAATTCCGCTCATACGTTGGATATAGTTAAGTGCAACTCTTTCTCCTAAAAGTAAATATTTCCCCGGACCTGAAAGCTTTGCCAAAACGTCACCTTTTTTTATTTCATCGCCATCTCTGAATAAAAGTTCAACATTAACTTTGTCTGACAAAATTTTGAATACAGTTTTAAAAACTTCTAAACCACAAATAACACCATTACAACGTGATGTTAACTTTGCATTAAATATTTTATTTTCTGTAACAATGCTTTCAGTTGTGACATCACCAAAACCTATATCTTCTTGCAATGCGGATTTTATGTGATCTTCTATATAAAAATTTGTTAGCACAACAATTCTCCTTCTTTTTGTACATAACTATGTAATGCTTTTTCATTTTTCCCCAGATAATCCAGACGATAATGAGCTCCGCGAGATTCTTTTCTTTTCAATGCACTGCGAATTATTAATTCTGCAACTGTAAGCATATTCTGAAATTCATATTCTTCTTTTGAATTATACTGTTCAATAAAATCCTGCCGAATCTGTGTTAAAACTTTTAAAGCATTATGCAATGTTTCATCTGAACGAAAAATACCAACGTTTTCCCACATAAGATTTTTTAATCTCGTTTTTAATTCGGTCAAATCTTGAATTGAAAATGAATTGTCGAATTTATACTTAGAAATTATGTTTTCAAAATCACCGGAAATTTCATTTGACAAATCAATAGCTTTTGCTGTCTGGTATGCACAAACAACACATTCAAGTAAAGAGTTGCTTGCTAATCTGTTGGCTCCGTGCAAGCCTGTCGAGGATACTTCTCCGATAGCATAAAGATATTTTATAGAAGTTTCTCCTTTCAAATTTGTTTCAACACCTCCCATAAAATAATGTGCCGCCGGAGCAACAGGTATAAAGTCCTTTGTTATATCAATTCCACAGCTTAAACATTTTTTTGCAATTGTAGGAAATCGATTTAAAACTTTTTCTTTCCCTATAACAGTTGCATTTAAATATACATTTGATGAATCAGTTTCTTGCATTTGTTTGAATATTGATCTTGCGACAATATCTCTGGGTGCGAGTTCTTTGCGTTCGTCATATTTTTGCATAAATTCTATGCCAAGTTCATTACATAGCTTTGCACCTTCTCCTCGTACCGCTTCACTGATTAAAAATCTGTTATGATTTTGCGGATCGTCAATTGCAAGTGCCGTAGGGTGAAACTGTACAAATTCCATATCTCTAAGTTTCGCACCGGCTCTATACGCAATTGCGAGTCCATCACCTGTTGCTCCGACAGGGTTTGTGGTGTATTTATACAATTGACCAATTCCACCGGTTGCAAGTATTACCGCATTTGCATAAATTGTTTCATATTTGCCCGTGATTGTATTGAAAACAATTACACCACCACATTCATTACTTTTATTTACAAGTAATTCAACAGCCATGGTGTTTTCATAAATATCTATATTTTGATCTTTTTTAACAGAATGACAAAGAGCAATTTCTATTTCCCTGCCTGTAGCATCTCCCCCAGAATGTAAAATTCGATTAACACTGTGAGCTGCTTCTTTTGTTAAAGTAAAATTTCCGTTTTCATCTTTGTCAAAATTCACCCCAAAATTTAGTAAATCACGTACAACCGAATCTGAATTTTCACTTATAAATTTAACAGTATTTAATTCACTTAATCCAGCACCAGCCTTCAAAGTGTCAGAAATATGCGATTCAACGGAATCCTTAATATTTTCTTTTAGAACAGCAACCATTCCTCCCTGTGCATAATAAGAATTACTGTCCTGTAATTGCGACTTGGTTATTATTAATATTCTGCCTTTCAAATCCGATTGTTGAGCAATTTTTAAAGCAGAATATAATCCTGCAATTCCGCTTCCTATAATAACTGCTGAATATTTGGAGGTCTTCATAAAAACAAGATATAACAAACAGATTGGTTTAGCTATTAAATTTTTATTAAAATTAAAATTTAAAAACAATTAAACAAAATAATTACTCTTAAAAATAAACATAACTTGCTTTTTTTCGTAAAGAAAAAAAAACTATAATAAAACGACTAAAGGAGCAGATATGATAAATTCTGATATAAAATTACTTTTGGTTGAAGATCATAAATTAATGAGAGTTGGTCTTAAATCATTATTTGAAGAACAAGATGGTTTAGAAGTTACATCAGAAGCCCAGAACGGTAAAGATGCTATTGAAAAATTTAAATCAACTCATCCGGATGTAATACTTATGGATATAGGACTTCCGGATATCAGTGGTATAGAAGCTGCAAAAAAAATTCTTGAACTTAATTCTAATGCAAAAATTATAATGCTAACATCTCATTTAAGTGAACAAGAAGTAATTGAAGCTTTGGAATCCGGAGCCTGTGCTTATGTAATGAAAGATATAAACACTGATATCCTGAAAATGATTATTACCACAATACAGCAAGGTGCAATGTGGATTGATCCTCTTGCAGTGCCAATATTAAGAGAAAAAAATAAGGGTCTTGTTCCTCAACGTCAAATGTCGCGTGCTATGTTTAGGCAGCAGCATGCTGATCTTACTCAGCGAGAATATGAAGTTCTAAAGCTTGTTGTAGACGGGAAATCAAACAACGAGATAGCAGAAGAACTGACTATCTCGTCGCATACAGCTAAAGCTCATGTCTGTAATATTATACAAAAATTACTTGTTGATGATAGAACCCAAGCCGCTGTTAAGGCTATAAAAGAAGGTTTGGTATAGAAAAAGTTTATTCTTCTTCTGCAACTTCTTCTATTTCATCTTCAACCTGCAAATCTTCTTCATCGATTGCACTTTGGTTCATTTCTTCTTCAATTTCTTGTTGAAGTTCGTCTTCGTCAACAACATTTTCAACTGCTTCTTCATAAATTGCTTCATCTTGATATTCTGAAGATTGTTCAATTGCTTGACTTTCAGCCTGTTCCATTTGAGAAGCTGATTTGATGTCTATTTTCCAATTTGTCAATTTGTGAGCAAGTCTTACATTTTGTCCTTCACGTCCAATAGCAAGACTCAATTGATCATCCGGTACAACAACAAGTGCTTCGTGAGCAAATTCATCATCTGCCATAATGTCAACAGATACAACTCTTGCAGGAGAAAGTGCATTAACGATATATTCAACCGGATCTAAAGAATATCTTACTATATCAATTTTTTCATTCTTAAGTTCGGAAACTATAGTCTGAATACGACTTCCTCTTGGTCCTATGCAAGCACCAACTGAATCAACTTCAGGATCATTTGACCAAACAGCAATTTTTGTTCGGTATCCAGCTTCACGTGAAATTGATTTGATTTCAACAATTCCGTCCTCAATTTCAGGAACTTCGAGTTCAAACAATTCTCTAACTATCTCAGGATGTGCATGAGAAACGATTACCTGTGGAAGTCTTGTTGTTTCTTTTACGTTTAATACAAATACTCTTATTCTGTTTCCGGGTTTGTAATATTCTCCAGGAATTTGTTCACGTTTTGGCATTATAGCATCAATTTTTCCAATGTTAACAATAACATTTCTCCTATCGTCAACCTTTTGAATGATGCCGGTTATGAGTGTACCTTTTTTATCTAAAAATTCATTAAGTACAAGGTTTCTTTCTGCTTCTCTTATTCTTTGAGTAAGAACCTGGTTAGCAGCTTGAGCTGCAATTCTTCCGAATTGATCAGGTGTAACTTCAAGTCTTACTTCATCACCAAGCTCAACATCCTCATCAATTTCTTTTGCTTCTGCAAGCGAAATTTCATTTTCTTCATCTTCAACAGAATCAACAACAACCTTGCCTTTGAAAATCCCGATTTCACCTGATTGTTCGTCTAAAATTGCTTCAACATTTGTTAATTCTTTAACTCTAAGGTGTTTTTTATATGCTGCAACCATTGCATCACAAAGAGAAGACACAATTACTTCTCTGGATATACCTTTTTCTTTTTCCAATTCTTCGAAAACTTCATTTAAATTTCCTGCTCCAATTTTAATCATTTTATTTTCTCCTTATCTTGCTTTTAATCAATATATAATTTTGCTGATTGAATATTTTCACGTGGTATTTGAAGTTCAGAACCATCTTCAAATCGAAGGAACGTTAAACCCTCATTTAAATCATAGTCAAGGATTTCTCCTTTAAAAATTTTTTCGCTTTCTCCTTCAAGTGGTTCTCTAAGTTTTAGACTTATTCTTCTTCCTTTAAATATTATAAATTCTTTTTCAGATTTGAATTTTCGTTCCAAACCCGGAGATGAAACTTCTAAATAATATTTGACAGGGATTAACTCGTCTAAAAAGTTTTCAAGGCTTCTTGTTACGTTTTCACAGTCATCAAGGGTAATTTCTCGTTCTTTTGAATATAAAAATATCCTCAAAAACCAGCGGTGATTCTCTTTTGAAAAATCAATTTCAATTGGAATTAAATTGTAACGCATAGCCGTGTTTTCTATTAACGGTGTAATTGTTTCCAATATTTCCAATCTATTAATATCTTGTTTCATTTGATCACCGACCTTCCTAACTTTAATGAAAAAAGAACGGCGAAGCCGTTCTTTTTTGACTAGCAATACTGCTTTTATGACTTAATTCTATTATACATATTTTTGAAAGTAAAGTATTTGTAAATATTTATGTAATATTTTTTTAATTACCATCTGACTGCATTTGTTTTAGTCTAGCTTGATTGTCTTGTATAGATTTTTCTAAAGCAGCTTTTTGTGTATTATATTGGTTACACTGGCTAATTGTTTGATTTATTTCTTGCAATTGACGGTTACATTCATCTTGAGCTGCTTTTGCTTTACCAAGATTTTCTTGAGCGGTTTTAGCTTGTTTTTCTGCTTTTGATAAGTTCTTTTCAGCTTTATTTAATGCATCAACGTTATCTTTGTAGCTTTGTTTCGATTTATCTAAAGTAGTTTCAGCTTTTTCCATTGCGGCTTTAGCTTCTTTTTCTTTAGCTTGAAGATTTTTTAGCTCTGTCTTTGCTTGTTCAAGTTTTTGTTTCAGTTGCGTATAAGCCGGATTGCTTTTCATTCCGCCGTTTCCGTCAGGAATTTGTTTTGGAGTATTGCTTAATTGTGCTTCAAGGTTTGCTACAACTCCTTCTTGTCTTTGTGTAGCGGCGTGGGCTGCATTGTGAGCTTGTTTACTTTGTACCCAGGCACTATTATCTTCTTCCATTTGCTGCAATGCTGCATCTCGGGCTGTTGTTGCACTCTGCATACTTTGTTTTGCTGTAGCTTGTTCCTGGGTTGCTAAATTATATTGATTTGTAGCCTCTCCAAGCTGTTTATTAACTGCTGTTTGTTGTTGTGTCGCTTTTTGCTTAGCCTCTGCAACTTTTTGCGTATTATTATTCATTGCTTGAAGTTGACCGTTTGCACTTTGTATTGCAGAACTCAAGCTGCTGGAATCGGTTGCACCATTCATTTCATCTATGGCATCGCTTGCCGGTCCGGAATCAAGACTAGGAATGTCCCCAGAAGATAATGCTCCGGTTGCAGCATCAAGTTTTGCTGAATTAGTCTTGGCTGTCAAAAATGTGTTGGCAAGAGCAAATCCGCCTTTTAATAAATCTTCCCACCATTCTGTTTTTACCTCTGTTGTTTGAGTTACAACAGGTGGAGAATAACTTGGCATGCTAATAACAGTATCAGCCGACAAGCCTATATTGGATGCTCTATAATTATTATAATTCGCTCGTCCGTAGGTATGTGCGGTCACAGAACGCCTTGCTGCTATACCTCCCGTAGACGTATTGAGCGTAAAATGTTTATTTACTGTTGATCTGTTTGTTTTCTTCAGATTCGCAGCAGCAGACTTGGACGTCTTGCTCGATCCGTTTGTTTCACCTGTGCCTACGGAACGTGCCGACTGTGCGAATTTATTCAAATTTAAATTAACCGCGTAGCCCATTGTTCTGCTCTCTCATTTTTTACTCTTCGTATACATAAAAACATGTCGAAAGCCGCAATTTCACATGGTTTTGGATTTGTTACAAAAGTTAACACAATTTTGTTAGTAAATTATTTTCCCCATTACGACACGTTTTTTTGCACCGGTACAAGAAGGCAAATTATTTGGGATTCCGTAGTAAGTACAGTAGCCTAATAGGGCAAATGCCATGATTTCTTTAAAGTTGATTGAAATATTATATTTTTCGCATGTCGTGAGATCTATATAGTCGGGAAGATATGTTCTAAGCATATTCATTAAAGTTTTGTTGTATGCTCCTCCACCGCAGATTATTGCTTCGTGAATGCCAACATTAGGATATATAAATCTTTCATAAGCTGTTGCAATACTTTTTGCAGTAAGTGCGGTAACCGTAGCAATGATATCCTTTGGTTCTTGTGGTGCATATTTTAAAGCATTTTCAATGTATTCCGATGAAAAATATTCTCTACCGGTTGATTTTGGCGGTTCGAGAAAATAATATTCATCTTGCATAAGACAGTTAAGCCAAGTCTCAGAAACTACCCCACTATGTGCAATTTCGCCATCTTTATCATAAGGAAGTGAAAAATATTTTTGGGTACAATAATCGATCATTATATTACCAAGACCGGTATCAAATCCAAAGGTGTCAAAATCTTTTGACACAACTGTTACATTTGATATTCCTCCAATGTTTTGGATTGCAAAATTTTTACCCTTATGTTTCCACCATTTTTCATCTGCGAAACATACCAAAGGAGCTCCCTGACCACCGGCAGCAATATCTGCCTCGCGAAAATTTGAAATAGTCATGCAGCCGGTTTTTTGGGATATGACAGAACTTTCACCTATTTGCAGAGTACTTTTTAAACTAATGTTATCAAGTGATTCATCAAATGGATAATGATAAATAGTTTGACCATGACTTGATATAAAATCAGGTTTGCCAAATTCTTCAATTAAAACTTTACAAGCATTTGCAAAGCACTCTCCAATTGCAAAGTTCATCTGGCAAATATCTTTGACTGTAGTTTCCCCGTGAAATATTTGAAAAATTTTTGATTTTATATGATCCGGATATGAATAATTTATTCCTTTGATTAACTTTACACTCATATTCGGAAAAACTTCACATAAACCTGCATCAATACTGTCGCATGAAGTACCGGACATCAAAGCTATTACTCGTTTTGGCTCTAATTCCATACTATTATTTTATAAAAAAGCCTGCACTTATTCAAGTGCAAGCCTATAAGTTTACAACTATCCAATTTACTCTCTTCTTAAAGTTTTTACTTTAACTCCCTGGTACACTATATATTAACTATAAGATGTAAAACATATATCCCTAATCTCACAGTTTTCCTATCTGAACCTCAATAATCTCTTTTTTCCCTTTCGGACTAAATTGCCATCACCTCTATTTCATACTGTCCGTTATTCTTATGCTCTGACTGCCTGGTTGCAGCCCTTCCTTCTGTCCGGTAGCCTTTATTCATCAATTCGGCTTTCCTTATGTTCTTACTCTATGGCTAAATTTTTTGGAATACAAGCTAAAAAAAATTATTATTTATTTACATTTGACCATGCCCCTTAATTCCGTAAGAAAAAATTCGTGTTAGTAAATCTTAATGAAGAAAATTTAATGAAATCATGTAAAAATTTTATGATTTTTTATTTGACATTATAAAATCACGTAAAATTTTTTAAGCATGGCATGTTAAATATTAGAAATTTAGTAAATTTTATGATAGACTGTAGGTTGGGGAGAACATAGCATGAAACAGTTTATGAAAGATAATACTATTACTTATAACCTGATGTCTTTCACCGGGTTTAAGTCTTT
Organism: bacterium; assembly: GCA_017471365.1. Lineage (GTDB taxonomy): Bacteria > Cyanobacteriota > Vampirovibrionia > Gastranaerophilales > Gastranaerophilaceae > Zag111. Next base: position 20,121 of record JAFUUC010000015.1, on the reverse strand, counting down.
ACTTATTTTTACTATGCTCCTTGAAGGTCCAAAGTCTTATTATGATTTACAAAAAGCCATAAGTGAACATCAATATCTCCATGAAACAGTTTCTATTGATACTTTAAGAATTTATATAAATACCCTGAAGGCGATGGGATGCAATGTTGAAAAAACTACAACAAATCGCGTTGCAAAATATTATATTAAATCTCAGCCTTTTGAATTGAAAATTACTGATGAACAGGCTAAAAGTGTTTTAAAAGTTTACAAAGCTATTGCAAAATCAATTACATTAACTGATTTTATCGCACTACAGTCATTTTTTGAAAAGTTTGCACGATATATTACAAATGAAGATTTGAAAAATAAATTTGAAAATATTTCTCCTTTAAATAATATTGATTCGTCAATAATTAAAGATTTATTAAAGTATGCTAAAAATAATACAGAAATAACTGTACTTTATAATTCACCAAATTCAGGCAAGAAAAATATAACAATTCTTACTGACAGATTGGGTATTTCAAATAATAAATTATATGTTTACGGAATAAATTCAGAATATAATAATTATTCAAGTTTTCTTGTTTCTAAAATAATCAAAATTGTTAGTGTTAATTTGCAAAAATCTAAATTAACTGTTCCGGAATTGACTGTTTTGTATGAATTAAAAAATGATATTGAAAATTTTGAACCTTTGGCATGTGAAAGAATTATTGAAAAAACTCACGATAAACTGGTTGTTGAAATAAAATCAAAAAATAAATTTGATATAATGCAGCGTATAATGTCACATACCAGTAAATGTAAAGTGATTTCTCCGGAGTTTCAAAAGGAAGTTATTGCTTGTCTAAAACAAATGAAAGAGGGTTATTTTGAAAAGTAATAAAACTAAATTGAATAATGGATGTATGAAAATTTTCAAAATGCTTAATCTTTTATATGAAGACAAAGCATATTACGAAGATGTAGTTGAAATTTTTAAAGATGAAGTTGATGAAAAAACTGTTAATCATCTTCAAGTTGTGCTGAATAAAACACTTAATGCATTGAGAGTTTTTGGTATAAAGGTTAAAAAAGAAGGTAATAAGTTTAGGCTTGACAGCAGCATTTATTCAATCAAGTTTACTCCTGACGATTTAAAATCATTGAGCATACTAAATGATTCGGCTAAAAATTTCCCGGATGATGAAGTTGCATCTGATCTAAAAGAAGTTATTCACAATATTTTATTAAGGATGGATAGTGATGATAGGACCGCTTTTGATAATTACAACAGTAATTATGATTTTTCGTTTTATCATGCAAGTTTGAAAAAACAAATTGAAGAATGTAAAAAATATTGCAAGCAAAATCATCCTTTAGATATTGTTTACAAAAATAAAGGTAAAGAAATTCGGGTTAAATGTAGTCCAAAGGATGTTATTTATGATTCTAAGATGGCGTATTTAGAGGTTTGTGAAACAATAAAAAATGAAAAGATAATTATCGCACTAAATAATATTCTTTCTATGATGCCATTACCATGCAGTTCTTCTCCTAAAGAAGCCACATCCACCGTTGTATATAAGCTTAAAAACAGGCTCGCAAAATCTTATAAACCTAAAGATAACGAATACATAAGAGATTACAATGAAGACGGAAGTATAATAGTTGTAAACAAAGGAGAAGCATTTGACCAATTGCTTGACAGACTTATGCGTTATTCTTATAGCTGCGAAATTATTAATCCAAAAACCTTACGTAACAGAATGATTGAACTCATAAATGAAACTTTGGATAATTATAATGAGTAGAAATTATTTTTTTTCTTTTCTTTCTCGAACAGATATTCTTATCGGGGTGCCAAAAAATCCAAAAGCTTCTCTGAGTTTGTTTTCTAAATATTTTTTGTATGAATCCTTGATAAGTTCTTCGTTATTCACAAAAAATATAAATGTTGGCGGTTGTACTGCTGCTTGTGTAGTGTAATAAATTTTAAGACGTTTCCCTTTATAACTGGTCGGAGGATTAAGTGCATAAGCCTCATTTATGACTTTGTTTAAAAGACCTGTTGATATTCTTTTTGTACTTTGTTCATAGGCTTTTAAACTTTCATCAAAAATTTGAGTTAAACGTTGTTTTGTTACAGCACTTATAAATATTTTTGTTGCGTAGTTTAGAAAAGGAATTTCTGCGGATAATTTTTTTTCAAATTTATTTATGGTATTTGATTCCTTATTTTCAACGAGATCCCATTTATTAACGGCAACAATAATTCCTTTTCCGGCTTCTGTTATTATAGAAGATATTTTTTTATCCTGATCTGAAATACCTTGAGTTGCATCGATTACAAGAAGTGCAACATCGCATTCTCGAATTGAACGTATTGCTCTATCCACTGCAAATTTCTCTACTCCGTAATCTACCTTGGATTTTTTTCTTATGCCGGCAGTGTCAACTATGGTAAATTCTGTGTTGTTATAATTAATTAAACTGTCAATACTGTCTCGTGTTGTTCCGGAAACATCTGATACGATAACTCTTTTTGTATTCAAAAGAGCATTAACAATGGAAGATTTTCCGGCATTTGGTCTTCCCACTATTGCAATTTTTATACGGTTATCATTTTCGATTTCCTCCGAAATTATGAAGTCCTCCGTAACAATATCCAGTAAATCACCAACTCCACCTGAACCGTGGAGTGCTGAAATTCCTATAGGATCCCCAATAGAAAGAGAATAAAAATCACTTACCATAATCAGTGATTCCGGATTATCACATTTGTTTACGGCTAAATAGACAGGCTTACCGGCTTGGCGTAAAATATTAGCTATGTCATAATCTATAGGATTTATACCTTCTTTACCGTCTACAACAAAAATTATTTTGTCAGCTTCTTCGCAAGCCAATTTTGCCTGTGAAAAAATAGAAACCATAATATCATCGTCATTGTCAGGAATTATTCCCCCAGTATCTATTACCGTAAAGATTTTATTTTGCCACTCTACATCAAAATAGATTCTATCTCGTGTTACACCCGGCATGTCGTCAACAATTGAATTTCGTTTACCGATCAGACGGTTTACGAAAGTTGATTTTCCGACATTTGGTCTTCCTACGATTGCTATTATGGGTTTTCTTTCCATAAATCTATGCTAACACGGACATAATGAAAAGTTAAATTATAATATTAAAGTTAAAATTAATTAAAGTGAAATTTATTTAATATTTTGCGGATTTAATAAAATTTATGATTGTAGAAGTATCAAATTTTGTTATAATAATTTTATGGACAGCATTGAACAAAATTATGAAGATTTTATTTCAACGGTCAGTCATGAATTGCGTACACCCTTGACTTCAATTAGAGGGTTTTCACAAACAATGCTTACTTCTTGGGACAAGCTTGATGATGATAATAAAAAAAAATTTATAAAAATTATTGAAGAACAGTCAAATAGGCTAATTCATCTTGTAGAAAATATGTTGTCGGTGACAAAATTAACTTCCGGTAATAATCGGTTTGTTTATAATGAAATTTCGTTAAATTCGCTAATAGACCAAACAATAACGATTGTAAAATCTCAATATCCTAATCAAAATTTCAAATTTAACTCTTCCAAAAATCCGGTTAATGTATTTGTTGATAAAGATAAATTTCAGCAAGTTTTGACGAATGTTATAGAGAATAGTGCGAAATATTCTGTAGGGGACAATGTAACAATGGTTTCTACAGAAAATCAAGGTAATAATGTTGTTATTAAGATATCTAATAGTGGTTTAGCATTAAACGAAAAAGATTATGAAAAAATTTTTACTAAATTTGCACGCATAGACAATCCTTTGACTAGAAAAGTTCAAGGAAGTGGTTTAGGGCTTTATATTACAAAAAATTTGGTCGAAAAAATGGGTGGAAAGATTTGTGTAAAATCTGAATCTGTTGAAAATTCTGATTACGCAAAAATAACTTTTATAATTACCATCCCGCTAAAAAGTATTGAGGAGGAAACGAGGATTAAATGCAATCAGTAACTCTTATTATTGATAAAAGACTTGAACTTTCTACAAAATATAAAAAATTACTTTCTTTCGATTCAAATATGGTCATAGTTTCCGGTGATTTGCTCGGAGCGATGAAAATTATAAAAGACAAAGAGCCTGATTTGATTATTATTTCTGATAGTTTTGATAGTGAATTATCTGATTTTTGTAAGCAGGTAAGGGCTTTGACTTATGAAATGCGTCCTGTCATTGTGGCTTTATCAAAATCGGCGGATTTTAACGATAGAATAAATGTTTTGAATAGCGGTGCAGATGATTTTTTATCCGAACCTGTAAATCCTGAAGAATTTAAAGTTCGTATGAAAGCACATTTACGCAGAGAATTTGAGTCAAACTTCGATTCAAAATTAATTTTGCCTAATAAAAACTACACTTTAAGAGCTATAAAGCGAAAACTTGACAAATCAGACTGGGCAATTCTTTACATTCGTATTGATAATTTTTCATCTTATAAGGAAGCATATACCGAGCTTGCATCTGATAAATTGTTACAAACATACAGTGCAATAATTAAGGCAACGGTTGATGAAAATGATTATGTTGGTCAATTAGAAGAAGATGTTTTTATTGTAATTACAAATACTTTGAAATCTGAACGGATTGCAAGATTTTTGACAATGGCATTTGAATCTGTTGCTTGCAAATTTTATGCAGAACATGATTTATCTCGTGGTTATATGATTTTGCAGGGTGATGAATTTGCAGGAAAAAGGTCTGATTTTGTTCATTCTACAATAGGTGTTGTTACAAATGAAGTTGGTGAATATCAAGATAGTATGCAAGTTTTAAATTCACTTACTCAAATTTGTGATATGGCAAAATTGCCAAACAGATCGAATTATCTTGTAGAAAGAGCCAAAATTGTTGGTGAAGGTAGTATTCAAGAACGTTTTTACAATAATAGAGTTTTAATTTTTGAAGCAGATGAAGCTTTGCGTCTTTTGTTGAATACTATTTTAGATTTACAAGGTTATAAAACACAGGCTATAGAGACATTTGAAATTCCTGAAATGGATGTTGTGCCGGCATTGATAATTATAGATGCCGGTGATTTGGAAAAGAAAAACGGTTTGAATTTGTGTTATAAAATTAAACAATCCCCGGAATTTAAGGATACAAAAGTTATTGTTACATCTGTCATTCACGACAAAGAACTTGTTTTGAACACCGGTGCAGACTTATATCTTCCAAAACCTTATGAAATATCAAATTTAATTCGCTGGGTAGATAATCTGGTGAAAGAGTTTAATGGTTAAATTTACCGCTTTCAATTTTACCCACATAAGTCGGATGTATATTAACTTTTTCAGCAAGTGCTTCTTGTGTCAATCCCTTGTCCAACCTTAACAATTTAAGTTTTTCACCTAATCGTTCCAGATTTTGGTGTTCACTTACCCCTAACTCAAAATTTCATCTAAAATCTTTGCATTGCGAGAGGCTGATTCGATCTGGTTTTTAGAAAGTCTACGCATGTAGTTTTTCAGTGCTTCTCTAATTAATTCACTTCTTGAACAACGTTCAGAATCAGCAAGTCCGTCAACTTTGCTTAAAAACTCATCAGGCATTGTAACCAAAACTTTAGCCATATATAAACCCTCTCTTTTGCCAGACATTATACCACATGACAATTTTTTTATCAAGTGAATTGCCGTATTGTGCTATTGAAAATCGGGGTTAAAAATATAATATAAAAGCGAAAGGAGTTAGTATGGACGAAAATACAAATGAATGTGAAAATCAGACTGTTAAGGTAAAAAATGAATGCACACCGTGTTATGACAGTCCAATTTTAAGAGGACTTCTGATTGCTTTATTAATTTTTTTAGGGGCATTTTGTGCAACTTATGTGGTTATTGACTGGCATATGAAGTCTATGTTACCAAGAGATTTTATTCAGGATACACGCAAGTTAGACAAGGAAATGCAGCGGGATATTCGTTCTATGAATAATATTTTAAAAGATCGTAAAATTCTTGCCGCAAAACAAATTGGTGTTATTCGCATGGAAAAGGGTGACGAAAATTATAAAGTTATAATAGATTTGAGGGCGTTTGATAATAACGAAAATAATGTTCAGGTGTTGGCAAATGGAAATATTTTAACTATAAACGGTCGTTCCGTGCGAAAATCCAAACACGATGAACACATTTCAGAATTTCAACAAAATTATATGTTTGGAAATAATGTTAAATTGCATGATATGACGAAAGAAACCGAAGGTAACAATCTTGTCATAACTATACCTATTGATAATGATAGTGAAAATGATAATGATGACTGAGTTGAAAGGCGTGAATTTTTAAATTCACGCCTTTTATGCTAAAATGTTCTTATGAAAATTTTGGGTATAGATCCGGGTATGGCGATTGTTGGTTATTGTATTTTAGATTTTGACGGGAAGAATTTAAAACTTGAACATTCAGGATCAATACAGACTTCTAAGGGACAAAAAGAATCCGCCAGATTGCTGGAAATCTTCAACGATATGAATGTTATTGTAGAAAAATACAAGCCGGATGTTTGTGCTATAGAAAAATTATTTTTCTTTAGAAATTACACAACGGTTATGCCTGTTGCACATGCTCGTGGAGTAATTTTAACCGTTTTAGAAAAATATGGTGTACAGATTTTTGAATATACACCTATTGAAGTTAAAAAAACTTTGACCGGATATGGAAGGGCTTCTAAAAAGGAGGTTGAGCAAATGGTAAAAATCAGCCTCGAATGTGATGAACTCCCAAAACTTGATGATACGGTTGATTCTATTGCAATTGCTATTTCTTACACAAGGAATGAGGGAATTTTAAATCGTATTAAAAATCAATAGTTTATGCTAGAATTAATTATATGAATAAGTTCACTTTAAAAAATATTGCTGTTGTAAGTTTGATAATTGGTTTTATATTTGGTATTTTGGCGGCTATTCCGTTTGTGGGAATTTTTTCGCTTTGTAGTGTTATGTTACTTGTAGCACCTTTAACTATTATTTATTTAATTATGGATGGCAAGTTGGATTTAACTACTCCGAAAGATAGTATAATTCACGGTGCAGCAGCAGGTTTTTGTGCGAATTTAACTTTTTCCGGTACGTTTTCTGTAATTATTGCTGTAATGGCAGCTTTTGGTTATATACAAAATTTGTTTTTAAGTGCTGTTATAGTAAATTCACCAATTTGGCTGCTTTTTATTAATATAATATTTGTCGGTTTTTTGGTGGCTGCAACTAATTCTTTTTCAGGTTTTTTAACTTATTATTTAATAGATTTTGTTAGAGATATGTATGAAAGGAAGTCCGGTAATGGCAGAATTTAAATCAAAAATAAGAACAATTGAATGGGTTGATAATTATTCAAAAATGGTGGATCAGACAAAATTTCCTGAGCATTATGAGTATGTGAAGATTACAACAGGACAGCAGATGTTTGATGCTATTAAAACAATGATCGTTAGGGGGGCTCCTGCCATTGGAATTGCCGGTGCCCATGGGGTCACTCTGTATGCTCAAGAGATTTTTGATAAAGATTTGTCATTGGATGATTTCAAAAAAGAATTATTAGAAAAATCGGATTACCTAGTTAGTTCAAGACCGACTGCGGTAAATTTATATTGGGCGGTTGAACAACAAAAAGAAATTATTCGTAATGGTCACGATATTAATGAAATTATTGAAGAACTAAAAATGAATGGCAAAAAAATTGAACTTGATGATATAGCCATAAACAAAAAAATCGGCGACTACGGAGCTATGGTAGTACCTAAAGGTGCTACTATTTTGACACATTGTAATGCAGGAGCTTTGGCTACCGGCGGATACGGAACTGCATTGGGAGTTGTGCGTTCTGCTTTTGCAAATGATCCTACTATACAGGTTTTTGCAGATGAAACAAGACCACGCCAGCAAGGTGCGAGAATTACAACTCTTGAACTTGTTATGGACGGGATTCCTGTAACACTGATCACTGATGGTATGTGTTCATATTTTATGAAAAAAGGCATGATTGACATGGTTGTTGTTGGTGCTGATAGAATCGCCGCAAATGGTGATGCTGCAAACAAAATCGGAACCTATACCGTTGCAATTGCTGCTAAATATCATAATATACCTTTTTATGTAGCTGCCCCTCTTTCAACAATTGATACGAGTATTGAATCCGGAGATGAAATAATAATTGAAGAACGTTCACACGAAGAAGTTACTATGATAAACGGCAAAACGATTTGTGCTGAAGGCGTAAATGTTATAAACCCGGGTTTTGATGTTACACCGCATGAACTTATAACCGGAATCATTACTGAAAAAGGTATTTTAAAACCTGATTATAAAGTTTCTATAGCGAATGCTTTCAAATCTTAAAATCTAAAATCGCGTTCACCTTGTTCAATTTTTTCAAGATATTCTTCTGTTTTTGCCTGAGAACGTCCGAGTGTTGCGAGTTCTTTTTCTATTAATGCATTACCGACTTTTTGGGTTTCTTCAGAAGCGTAATCTTGCAAAAATTCTTTTAGAGTTAAAAGTGCATTCGGATGGCAGAAATTGTGAATTTGTTTGTCTTTGCAAATTTCCATAAATCTGTCGCCAACACGTCCTTCACGGTAGCAAGCCGTACAAAAACTAGGTACATAACCAAGTTGCATAAGCCATTTGATTACATCGTCAAGAGTTCTTCTATCTTCGACATCGAATTGAGCAGTATCTTCTTCTGATTCATTCTCAGGGTGAGCGTAGCCGCCAACACTTGTTTTAGATCCACCACTGATTTGTGAAATTCCCAATTCTAAAACTCTTTCACGGCATTTTTGAGATTCTCGAGTAGAAATTATCATTCCCGTATATGGAACAGAAATTCTTATGCAAGCAACAATTTTTGCAAAAGTATCATCATTTATTCCGTTTTCAAAAGTATTCGGGTCAATATCGTCAGCTTTTCTTATACGTGGAACAGAGATCGTATGAGGTCCGACACCAAAAACGGCTTCTAAATGTTCAGCGTGCATTAAAAGGGCTGCAAATTCATACTTATATGTCGAAAGGCCAAACAGCACACCCATTCCAACATCATCTATGCCGCCTTGCATAGCTCTATCCATTGCTTCCGTATGGTAGTCATAATTATGTTTTGGACCGGTAGGATGAAGCTTTTCGTAGCGTTCTTTATTATAAGTCTCTTGGAAAAGAATATATGTTCCAATCCCGGCTTCTTTCAGTTTTTTATAGTTTTCGACGGTTGTAGCTGCAATATTAACGTTTACGCGACGGATAGCACCGTTTTTATTATGAATAGAATATATTGTTTTAATTGATTCAAGAACGTATTCTATCGGGTTATTCACAGGATCTTCGCCTGTTTCGAGAGCAAGACGTTTGTGTCCCATATCTTGCAGTGCTATAACTTCTTCTCGAATTTCGTCTTGAGTCATTTTTTTGCGTGGAATGTGTTTGTTTTTAGCGTGATAAGGGCAATATACACAGCCGTTTACACAGTAATTTGATAGGTACAACGGTGCAAAAAGAACTATTCTGTTTCCGTAATATTCCTCTTTAATTTTCTTTGCGAGTGAAAAAATTTCATCGTTTTTTTCCGGTACTTCGCAAGCCAGAAGGACAGAAGCTTCACGATGTGAAAGTCCGTTACCGAGCTTGGCTTTTTCTAAAATTTTATCTATAATTTCGATATTATTTTTATTTTTTTCAGCGTAATCTAAAGTTGCAAGGACTTCTTCGTCACTTATAAACTCAGTAGCGTGGGGTGATTTGACGTCATACATAATTCTTCTCCCTATCAACAAAATGATAAACCTTCAAGAAGAAATGTAAAGAGATGATCTATTTGTACCAAATATGAAAATAATATAATTTGACTTTAAAGTCAATTTTTATAGAATTATAACTATGGATAAGGCTCAGCTATTGAAGCGTTTTGGGAAGAATGTCAAGATTGAAAGGGTAAAAAATGATTTCACTCAGGGGCAATTAGCTGAGATTATGGGTGTAAGTCAAAATTATGTTGCTTGTATCGAAACCGGCAAAGAAAACATGTCTCTTGGAAAAATATTGGATTTATCAAAATTTTTGAATACAGATATTAGTAATTTGTTAAATTTTATGGATCGGTAAGTATATTTAATATGATAACTCTACCCTAATTTATTTTTAACCCAGTTTTCTAAAATTTTCAGCGGAGAGCGGGTGATTCCGAGTGACCAAGCCGGAATATTCTTTGTTACAACCGAGCCTGCTCCAATATTAGCACCTTCTTCAACCTTCACAGGTGCCACAAGAACAGTATTTGAACCTATTTTTACATCATTACCTAAAACAGTTTTTGATTTTGTTTTAGATAACGGATCATAATTTGCCGTAATCGTTCCGGCTCCGATATTTACACGTTCCCCGAGTTCACTATCGCCTATATAAGAAAGATGTCCGACATTAGTGTTTGAAGAAATTTTTGATTTCTTCACTTCTACATAATTACCGATTTTAATATTGTCACAAACTTCAACCTCGCCGCGAAGATGTGCAAACGGTCCGATCTTACAATTTTTGCCGATTTTATTTTTACCCTCAATATAAGTTGAAGGGTAAATTACAGTGTCTTGACCAATTTCTGTATCTTCACTTATCCAAGTCGAATTAGGATCGACAATTGTAACCCCTTGTTCCATGTATTTTTCGAGGTTTCGTTTGTTCATTATCGCTGTTGCCGTGGCAAGATTTGAACGTGAGTTTATTCCGTAAATTTCGTCACTATTTTCCAAAATATATGCGTTGACACTCAAATTTTTAGTCTTGCCCCAAGAAATTATATCTGTAAGATAATATTCACCCTGTGCGTTGTTACTTTTTAATTGACTAAAAGCAGACTTAACTTTGCTCCAATCAAGACAATAAATTCCGGCGTTAACTTCTTTGATCAATTTTTGATCCGGCGATGCATCCTTTTCTTCTACAATACATTTTAAAGAGTTGTCGTTTTCTCGAACAATTCTGCCATAATTTGTCGGATTTTCAAAAATTGTACTCATAACAGTAATGTCTGAATTATTAGATCTGTGAAACTCCACAAATTTTGTCAAAGTTTCTTCTTTAATTAAAGGAGTATCGCCACAAAGAATTAAAACTAAATCGTTGTAGTTTTCAAGAGAAGGGCAAACCATAGAAACAGCATGACCTGTACCAAGCTGTGGTGATTGAAGTACGGTTTTTGCGTTTGCATAATTTTTATCTATGAAATTTTTAACATCATCTGCTTGATGACCTACAATAATAAATTGTTCATCTGTAATTCTTTTTACATTATCAAGAACATAACCAAGTAAAGTTTTTCCCATGATTTTGTGTAAAACTTTGGGGGTTGTTTCGGACTTCATTCTCGTACCTTTACCTGCGGCTAAAATTACGGCTTTTATATTCATTTAATTTTTTTCTCCCTTTATGTTGAAGCACAAACCCCAACTTACACACTAACACTCTCTATCAGAGGCTTTACAATTTCAATAGCTTCATCAATTATATAAGAATTTGTCCAAAAATCAGGTCTATCAATATATTTGCGAACAATTTTTCTTGCATAAGATCCTATTGCAATCCCATGATAAGGTATTTGGCACATTTTTGCAAGTTCGGAAGTTTTGGAATTTGTGCCTCCGGAAATTAACAAATATATTGGTAAATTGGCATTATTGACTATTTGTGAAGTTGCAACTGCCTGCAAAGTGGATTGGAAATCATCTTTTCCTCCGCTCATTGGAAATCCGTCAGCTTGAATTATTGTAGAATATGGTTGTCTATCTTTTGTCATGCGGCTAATTCTGTCAATGAGTGCTTCGTCACTCAGTTTTGTACGGCAGATACAAATACTTAAAAGCCCGTCAAAATTTTCTTTTATGTAGTGCCATTTGGAAAAAATTTCGTTTTCATCTTGACCCACAACGTGAAATTCAATACAATCAATCCCTTCTTTGATTATTTCAGGTAAAACTTCATCGAGTTTTTTTTCTTCAGAAACGTAAGAAATTGCACTGCGAGGACAAACTTTCCAGCATCTTCCACAGCCTATACATTTGTTTTTTTTAACTTTTGCATAATGTATGGCATTTTGTGGACATATGCTTTCGCAAGAGGCACAATTTACACACCTATCATAATTTATTACAGCTTTATTTGAATGAGGATCTCCTTTAATCCCTACACTTACACATAAATATGCATCATTGATATTTGTTTCTTTTAGTGCCTCTTTTGCTGCGAGTATAACATCTTTATTCGCAGAAAGGTCGAAAAATCTGCACCCTGCTAACGCATAAATATAAACAAGACGCTTAACTTCTTCTATTTCTTCATTTCCTGCCCCGCAAACAAGTTTGAAGCAATTCCCTCTTTTTAAAAGATTTTCTAACACTATTTCACCATATATTTGTAAATAATATCAGATGCGTGGACAATAAAATCTTTTCCTTCCACAGCATTGTGCGGTCGGTTTGCAAGAATTACGACTATATACTTTTTGCCGCCGGGTGCAATAACAATTCCCGCGTCTCCAAGCATTGTACCGATATCACCTGTTTTGTGTAAAAATTTTGCACCTGACCCGAGTCCGGCTTGAATTAAACGGTTATTTTTAACCTGCCCCATATATTCAAAAATTTTTTGTTTTGATGATTCTGTGAGAAATTTTTCATTATCATCGATGTTATAAAGCATTCTGGCAAGATCTTTTGACGTTGTATGGTTTGTACCTTTTAAATCAGGAAGCCATGTATGTAATTCAGTATCACTCAACCCCCAATTTCTTATAGCCTGGTTAACGTCCGTCATAGATCCGACACGAGACATAATCATATTTGTTGCAGAATTATCAGAATCTGTAATCATTAATTTCGCAAGTTTATCAATCGTATATTTTGAATCCCTTGCTTTAAATTGTAAATTCCCCGAGCCTTCTGTTCTGTAATACTCTGTCAAAGGCATATCTTCATCGAGAGAGACCTGACCAGCTTCAATTGATTGAAATAAATCGATTAACACCGGAATTTTTATTATACTTGCCGCAGAATAAATTTCTGAAGCGTTAACATCGGCATAATTCTGAGTTTCATAATCCCAAACATAAACTGAAGGATGCACAGTTGGATAAAGTTTTGATAAATCATTTAATTGTGCTTCCAAAAGCGGCATATTAACATTCTCTTTTATGGGAAGCATTTGGGCCTTTTTACCTTCTGCTGCAAATCTAAAATCCCTCTGCCCCATAAACCACGCATTTGAAATATAATCATAAGTAGGGAAAGCCAGTTTATATAAATCAGTTTTTATACTTGCATAAGGTGTAGGAACAAACATTGCCTTTGTAATATTATTGAATGCAAACGGCATTGCACAAAACAATGTAAACAATAAAACAGAAGCACTGATAAGCACCTGTAATGGATTTATTTTTTTACGTAAACGCTTTTTAGGTCGATTTTGCTCACGTAAGTGCATGTACCGAACATTATCACCATAATGATACTCCGGAATGTATTCATATTCCTTTCTTGCTAATTTCGGCAAATCTGCTTTCCTCCCAACTATATTCTAGTTTAACTTATCTCAACTTGGCAAGTATGTAACATTGTAAACAAATGTTACAAAAAATTCCTCTGTTGAAATTTGAGAATAAAAAAAAACTTTATAGCATTGAGAGCAGTTTAAAATAAGGAGAGCAGATATGGCATTTTTAGCATTAGCAAGTCAAAAGAGTGTATTGACTTTGCAAAAAAACTTTTACCAATTGCAACTTGTTTCCAATTTGAATGAAAGTCGATATTATCAAGAATTGGCGAGAGCTATTGAAACAGCTGATCCTGATGGTTATGATACTAATTCACAGTGGATAATGTACAATGCGATGGATGAGGAGTTGGATACTGAAAAAGAGTCTATAGAGAACCAACTTACTGCAATAGAAGCCGAAATTTCCAGCTTGAAAACACTTGTAAATAACAGTATCAAGTCAAGTTGTCAATTAAACATTTCCGGTGGTTCATAATAACTGATTATGAATTATTCATAAAAAGTTCTACGGTGTTTAACATCAATGAAGTTATTGTCATTGGTCCAACGCCGCCCGGAACAGGTGATATGTATGATGCCACTTTCAAAGATGATTCAAAATCCACATCTCCACGTGTTTTACCGTTTTCATCTTTAAAAATTCCGACATCAACCACCACACAACCAGGTTTTAACATTTCCCCTTTTATAATATTTTTCCCAACCGCCGATATTAAAATATCTGCGGTTTTTATTATTTTTTCAAGATTTTTTGTATGACTGTGACATATTGTCACAGTTGCATTTCTATCCAAAAGCATTTGAGCCATAGGTCTGCCTACAATGCCTGAACGTCCTACAACAACAGCATGTTTGCCTTCTAGTTCAATATTATATTCATCTAATAAAAGTAAAATACCTTTTGGTGTGCAAGGGTAAACTTTAGGTTTTTCACCGGAAAATAATTTACCGATATTATAAGGTGTAAAACCGTCAACATCTTTTTCAGGAGAAATTGCATTAATAACGTTTGATTTGGAAATCCCATCAGGCAAAGGCAATTGAACTAAAATTGCGTGAACATTTTTATTTTCATTAAGTTCATTAATTTTTTTAATCAATTCTTGTTCAGAAATATTTTCAGGATAATTGATAATTTGCGAGTTTATTCCGATTTTTTCTGCTACTTTTTTCTTGTTATTTACGTAGATTTTACTTGCCGGATTTTCGCCTACAAGTATGACAACGAGAGTTGGTTTGGTTTCAAAACTTTCAATTCTGTTCTTCAAATCTGATAAAATTTTTTCTCTTAAATTTTTACCATCTAGTATTGTTGCCATGTTGTTTCCTTATTATATCTATTTTGCTGCCACCCTGAATTTATTTCAAGATGTCGGACAATAGCTTTATCCTCCCTGTGGAAGGTTTAGTCTTGAATAGAATGATTTAATAGCATCTTGAACCATTACCGATTCTCTTGCAATTGGATTTCTTGTCAATTCTTCATCATAAGGTATAACGCCAAGAATGTCTAAATCGTATTTATGCAATAGCTCTGATAAAGTAGATAATTTGCTGTTATCAACTTTGTTTATTACTACACCCAGTTGGTTACCGGCACTGTGTTTTGAACTAAATTCTTTTATACGTTGAGCCAGGTGTGCTGATTCTTCAGAAGGATTTGCGACGATGATTGTTGTATCAACTTCAATATCTACAAGCTGATTGAGATACTTAAGGTCAAATTCGCAATCAAAAATAACAAAATCATAGCGGTTAATCAGTTTTTCAACAGCATCGTTTATAAGTTTTGTAATAGGACATCTGCAATCTTTTGATCCTACAAACCAAGATTCAATAATATCAACATTATCATCAATCGAAACAAGGATATCTTCCATAGCCCATTCGATAAATTCTTGTTTAGACATATCTTCAGGGATTCCTGTTTTATATTCGTGCTTTCCGCTTCTGATACCGTAAATAGTATTTCTTATATCTAAACCGAAACTGTGTGCAAGTTCACTTGTTAAATCATTATCAAAAAGCAATATTGACTTATCAGGATACATCTGTTTAAAAATATGCATAAAGGCTTTAACTATGGTCGTTTTACCGCTTCCGCCTTTGCCTGTAATTGCTAATTTTATCGTCAAATTTTGTACCTTTCTTTCAAAAGTCCCGCCAATTCATTTATAAAATCCATTGCCCGCTTTGCTTGTTCAACAGACAAAGAACCCGCTCCACAAGATGATGTTATCAATGAATTGTCTTTTATGAGTTTCTCATCAATTCCTTTTTTAGTCAAATATTTTACGGACTTTTCAAAAATTTCGGCGAGGTCATTAGTAGTAAGAGTTTCCAGAGCTTGAATATTTAATGTTGGAATTATTCCCCAGGCAATTTTCCCTCCGCTATTTAAAAATTTGTTTATTTTTGAAGAATAAATACTGAAATTTTGTGCATAATTAAATGCATCGGGATTTATTATGTCAAAACCTGCACTTATTGGAATTGACCAGTCACACTTTCCGCAACAATGAACTCCGCAAATTCCACCAAAATATTTGATCAACATTGCTACTTCATTGAGCATTTGAATAACTTCTTCATTCGGTATTGTCATATATGCAGAAGTTCCAAGCTGTGAAATACAAGGTTCATCTAAAAAAATTATCGGAATAGTTTGCGGATTTGCTTGTTTAATTCTATTAATTTGCCATACTGCTTTTAAACTCAACAATTTTACAATAATATCTTTTAAAGTCTCATCATAAATTGCACACTTGCCATCTTTATCTGTTAAAGATACCCCTAATGTAAAAGGACCTATTATTTGTCCTTTTGCGTAAGGTGGTTTGGTTGTTTTTATCTGTTTTTCGAATAAAGAAAAAGTTGATGAAAAATTATCGCTTATAGCATATTTATCTAATTTTTCAAAATTAGATCCTGTAATAATTTCTTCGTAATCTGTAAAAAGATCTTCGACATCAAGCCAAAATTTATCGTCTTCACTATCAAAATAGAAATTTTCTGCTTTTGAACCAAAAAACGAAGGCATGCCTTCCAAAAATTGAATAATCATGTCTTCGTTTTTACTAACTTTGGCAAGCTGTGGAAAAAATGGAATATTTGAAAAATCCTTTGCCACAAGCTTCATTGCTTCTTGTGTATTTGAATACGGAAGCGAACCTATTGCTATTGGTTGTAGTTTTAATGAATTATTCTGCAACTTCTTCAGTTTCTTCTTCAATAGCCTCTTTAACTACTTCAGATGCTGTAACTGATACAGTTAATTCACATTTAACTTTTGAAGTTAATTTAATTAACATTGTGTAGTTACCGATTTTGTTAATCGGAGCATTCAATGAAATAGTCTTTCTATCAACTTCGATACCCGTTTTAGCAGCCAATTCTTCAGCAAGTTTTTTGGTTGTTATTGTACCGAACAATTTACCGGATTCACCTGCTTTTGCAGACAATTCTAAAGTTCCGGATTTTTCTAAAGTTTCAGCTTTAGCTAAGGCTTCTTGATGTAATTTTTCTTGTTTAGCCTTAATTCTTGCGATATTCTTTTCTCTATTTTCCAAAGCACCTTTTGTGGCAGCTTCAGCTACATTTTGAGGTAAAAGAAAGTTTCTTGCATAACCATCTTTAACCGTAATAATATCGCCTGCTTCACCTAAATTTTGAACGTCTTTTTTTAATATAACTTGCATTCTTAAATTCTCCTTTTCTATTTATATTTCTAACATGTAGACACACCATATAACAAACATAAGTAATTGTCGAGGGGTTTTGTAAAAATGTTAAGTTTTACCCCAGCATTATTAAACTCATCCAAATAAATATTATCCCTGACATAATTCCTACTATGGAAAGGTGCCAATTTCCGTACTCTTTAGCCAAAGGTAAAAGAGTATCAAAAGAAATGTATGTCATAATTCCCGCAACTGCTGCCATCAAAAAACCTACCATAATTTGCGGTAAAAATAATCCGAAAATAAGCATTCCGAATAATGCCCCAATAGGCTCTGTAATTCCTGACAATGCGGCATAAAGCATTGCATAACGTTTTTTGCCTGTAACGTGATAAATCGGCAATGCAACAGCAATTCCTTCCGGAATATTATGTATTGCAATTGCCAAAGCTACCGACACCCCTAATGTGATATCCTGTGTTGTGGTCAAAAAAGTTGCCATTCCTTCCGGAAAATTATGCACGCAAATAGCAATTGCAGTGAGCATCCCGGCACGTTTAAGTTTATAATGACTGTGCGGATCTTGATAATCCGGATGTAAAAGCTCTTGTGTATCAACGTGATCCGGTAAAAAATAATCTATTAATACCGAAAGCAAAAGCCCCGCAACAAACCCCCCAAAAACAAGCCACTCAAACCTGTTGGGAAAATTTGTTTTCAACATTTCTTTAGCACCCGGAATTATATCTACAAGCGAAATAAAAATCATTACACCTGCACTAAAACCTAGCCCTAAAGATAGTGTTTTCAAATCATTTTTCTTTGTCATAAAAGCGACAACACCACCGACA
This sequence comes from bacterium, assembly GCA_017471365.1. Lineage (GTDB taxonomy): Bacteria > Cyanobacteriota > Vampirovibrionia > Gastranaerophilales > Gastranaerophilaceae > Zag111. Next base: position 2,008 of record JAFUUC010000015.1, on the reverse strand, counting down.
GCCGTAGTTAATCCGGCAAGCATCGTAAGGCTAAATGCAATTCCTAAATTTGCGGGTAAATTCATAACAAACTCATGTTATCACAAAAATTTTTAATTTTTACAAATATTTACTTTTTGATAGTAGATTGATGAATTTCAATCCTTTTGGCATGCTTTTTAGTAAAAACAGGCTTTTTGGACTTATACTCTCAAACATATGTTAAGATATATTAAGCTTTCGCGGATTTTTGTTAATAGGCTGAAATCATGTCAGAGACATGGTTTCGGGCAAATTGTTTTTTTTGTTAAAATTTTGCGGAAAAATATTTTGGACATCGTCAAAACTTAAGGTACAATTTGAATATGCTCAAGTTTTGAGCGGGTTTTCTTGTAGAGGTGAATGATGTACGAAACGGTTAAGCGAAATCTTCTGCTGATACAAGAAGAAATAGCACCTTGTCAACCTAGAATAATTGCAGTTACAAAGTATTTTACGCAGGAAGCTATCTGTGCTGCTTATGATGCGGGGTTAAGAGATTTTGGTGAATCAAGAGTTCTTGAAGCCGGTGAAAAAATCCAAAACTTGCCGCAGGAAGTGAGAGAAAATTCTTCATTTCATTTTATTGGTCACTTGCAGACTAATAAAGTTAAACAGGCGGTCAAAATTTTTGATTACATTCATTCTGTTGACAGTTTGAAGCTTGCACAGAGTATTTCACAACATTCTTTGGAAATTGGCAAAATTCAGAATATACTTGTTCAGATTAACAATGCTAATGAAGAACAGAAATTCGGTTTTTCTAAACAGGGGGTTTTTGAGAATTTTGGTCAGTTACTCGGATTGAATGGTTTGAAAGTTGTTGGTGTTATGAACATGGCACCATTGGATGCTTCAGAAGACGTAATCAGGGGTTTGTTTTCAGAGATTGTAAAGATTAGAGATGAACTGGAAAGAGAGTTTGGCTGCAAATTGGAAGAAATTTCAATGGGTATGAGTCAGGATTATAAAATTGCGGCTCAGACGGGGGCGACAATGTTGAGAATAGGTAGAAAATTATTTAAGTAGAGATAAACGGAGGACAAATTGGTGGCAGCAATAACTGATAGTTTGAAAAAAGTTGTAGATTTCGTAATGGATGGATTCAGCGGTGGAAATCCTTTTTCAGATATAAATGATGAATATGATGATTATGAAGATGAATATGTTGAAGACGGTAACGCTCTAAGAGCTCCGGAACCTGTTTATGCACCGGTTGCACCTAAACAGGAAACAAAAGTTCTAAATCACCCGAGCTTCAATAGAGGCGGAAACGAAGTTGTAGTCGTTGAACCTCGTTCATTTGACGATGCTGCTACTATAGTTCAATATTTGAAAGACAGAAAGATCGTAATGTTGAATTTGCACCTTCTTGATAAAGAACAAATGCAAAGAACAATCGACTTTGTGTGTGGTGCTTCTCAGGCATTGAACGGTCAACCTAAGAAAGTTGGAGATTTGGTATTTGTATTTGCTCCAAGCAACGTAACATTGAGTGCTGATATTGCAGTAGCTCAACAGAACAAGTTTAATGATTCATTGTGGGGAACAGCTCTGCAATAGAATGATTTTGGTATGAGAAGAGAGATAGTTTGAAGAAAAATAATGGCGGACTTTTTAAGCCCGCCTTTTTTTATAATATTTCAAAATAATCTAGCCTCCTACGCAAACAACGCGGATACGGTCGTAACCGCGGTAGCCGTAGCCGTCCCACTCCGTGTACGAACTGCCGAAGATGCGGCCCCACGCATCGAGCGAGTCGTACTCGAGGTCACCCCAAAGGTAGAACCACGAAGCGGAGTCTTCTATACCTAGTTTTGCTGTTACGCTTGTGTCCCAATTGTTTGCTGTTGGGTCTGTATTGTTGTGATCTTCTGACTCGCTGATTGAATTGTCGTTGTATATTGCCTTAGCTATATTTGCAAGTTCACTCGCTTTTGGTAATCTGCCACCTTGATTTTTACACTCAACCATAGCTCCTACCCAGTAG
>JAFUUC010000014.1 GCA_017471365.1 bacterium | reverse complement strand
TTTGTTCTTCATTATCACTATCTGTATACTTTATCTCGTTATAAGGTATACATTCTGTGAATGCTGAATTAGTACCGTCGCAGATCTTTGTAATCTTCATGTACTTACTTAATTCTTCTGCAAATTCAGCGGTTGAAGAATAAGTATTATTGATCCCGCCATGCAAGTCGAGCATATTCAAGCCTTGAATAAGTTTTGCTTCGGTGACTTTTTTCTGGTTGCCGTCAACTTTTTCGTTCACTTTTGCGATCAGTGTTGGCAGAGTTAATGCTGCGACTACGCCGATAATTGCAAGGGTGATAAGTACTTCGGCTAAAGTAAAACCCTGTTTAAAATTTTTCATAACTTCTCGTCCTTTCTTTTGTATATTTTCATTATAGCATGTTTTATTCAAAAAGTGAATACTATATATATTCTAAATTTAAATATATATTAATATACTTGCTTTAAATACAATGCTAATAAAGGGATTTTTATGAATAATTTTGTACCGTATAAGCTTGAAAAAACCGTTATTAGTATTAGACTCGATGTAGAAATGCTTGCAAAAATTGATGAACTTGCTCAAATGACTGACATAAGCCGAAATGAAATTATTGTTCAATCTATTGATTTTGCCCTAAAAAATTTTAAAAACTAGTTGCATTTTATTAGTGTTTATTGTACGTTTATTATGTATGTACGACCATTAAAGGAGAAAAATATGGAAACTTACGGTATTGAAAAATTTGGAATCATTGGACCTAAGGCAGTTCACCGCAACTGGACTCCGGCTCAATTGACAGAGGCTGCTTTAAGACGCGGCGAAGGAACACTTTCTAACACAGGTGCTTTGGTTGTTACCACCGGAAAATACACCGGTCGTTCACCTAAGGACAAATTCATCGTTGATACTGAAACAATTCACAACGATATTGCTTGGGGAAAAGTTAACCGCCCTATCAGCAGAGAAAAGTTTAATTCTATCAAGGGTAAAATAGCTTCTTACCTTCAAGGCAGAGAAATCTTTATTTTTGACGGTTATGCAGGTGCTGACAAAACTTACACTCAAAAATTCCGTGTAATCAACGAACTTGCAAGCCAAAACATGTTTATTCATCAATTGTTAATCAGACCAACTACAGAAGAACTTGCTAACTATGGTGAACCTGATTATACAATTCTTTGTGCTCCAGGCTTCAAATGCGATCCTGAAGTTGACGGTGTAAATTCAGAAGCTTGTATTGCAATTGACTACGAAGCACACGAAATCATTATCTGTGGTTCTCAATATTCAGGAGAAATCAAAAAATCCGTATTTGCCACAATGAATTATATTATGACTAAGAAAAACGTACTTCCAATGCATTGCAGTGCTAATATGGATCCTTCAACCGGAGAAACTGCTGTATTCTTTGGTCTTTCCGGAACAGGAAAAACTACATTATCCGCAGATCCTAGCCGTAAATTGATCGGTGATGACGAACACGGTTGGTCACCTGACGGTGTATTCAATTTTGAAGGCGGATGTTATGCAAAATGTATTAACCTTTCAGCCGAAAATGAACCTGATATTTACAATGCTATCAAATTTGGTTCACTTGTTGAAAACGTTGTTATGTGTCCGGAATCAAGAGAATTTGATTTTGCAGACGGTTCTTTGACAGAAAATACCCGTGTAGGATATCCGATCAATTACATTAATAATGCGGCTATTCCTTCAAAAGGTGGTATTCCAAAAGTTGTTATTTTCTTAACAGCGGATGCTTTCGGTGTATTACCTCCGATTTCAAGACTTGATAAGAATGCTGCAATGTACCACTTTGTAACAGGTTTCACATCAAAACTTGCCGGTACTGAAAGAGGTATTACAGAACCTGTTCCGACATTCTCAACATTGTTTGGCGAACCGTTTATGCCAATGGATGCAAGCGTTTACGCTAAGATGTTAGGTGAAAAACTTGACCAATACGGAACAAAAGTTTACCTGGTAAACACCGGTTGGGCAGGTGGAAGTGCATCTTCAGGTGCTAAGAGGATGAAACTTTCTTACACTCGTGCAATGGTAACAGCTGCATTGAACGGATCATTCGACAGTGTAGAATTTAAACATCACGATATCTTCAATGTAGATTATCCGACATCTTGTCCGAACGTTCCGGATGAAATGCTTGATGCACGCGGAATGTGGTCAGACAAAGCTGCTTACGATGAAAGTGCTAACAAATTGGCACAAATGTTTGCTGATAACTTCTCTACTAAATATCCAAACATGCCATCAGAAATCGTAAACGCAGGTCCAAAGCCTCTAAGTAGAGTGTAAAAAGATAAAAATAAATACTTTTAAATACCCTCTCGACAAAATTGCCGAGAGGGTATTTAACTTTTAACTATTATGTTCAATTATCTCCTAGGCAAACGAAGTGTATGACGTCGTTATCGCGGCAGTAGTTTTTAGTATTGTACGTGCGACCATTGGTGAAGTAGCGGCCGCGAGAGCAAAGGCTCGTAGTCTCCTCTGACGACCACAGGCCGAAGTCCGAAACAGACGAAGGATCAATGCCCAATTTTGCTATTTCTGTTGTATCCCAGCTTGCATAGGTGGTGCTTGTTGAGTATGCACTTATGCTGCCTGCTGCTGATGGATAAATAACTTTAGCTATATTAGCAAGTTCCTCCATGCTAGGCAGGTGACCACCCATTTCCTTACACGTTACTAACGCTCCTACCCAGTAGTCTGTTGAGTAGTTTGGACAGCGTGTTATTTCATCGTAGTCGTTTTTGTAAGTATCACAATTTTTTGTAGGCGGATAATCTGCTAGTTTAATAATATTGTAACCTGCTATTGTGGCTATAGTTGCAGCTTGGGTTTCACTGCCTCCACCTCCGCCGCCTTCGGCTGCTATAATATTAATTGTTCCTCCATTGAACGCTGTTAAATCTTTTCCATATTTATTAGGTGTTCTGCTTCCATTTAGATCATAGATACCTGCTACACATGGATGAATTGTCTTATTCTTTGTATCTATACTATCAGGATCAGATATACAGTTTTTATTATAAGTAAGAATTATAGGGGTACCGTCTGCTAATACCATTGCTACAGGTGCCATAAATTCTTCGCCTGATTCTGTATCTCCTTTTCCTAGTGATGCTGCTGTATTTAAATTCACAACATCTACTGTTTGTTCTTCATTATCACTATCTGTATACTTTATTTCGTTATAAGGTATACATTCTGTGAACGCTGAATT
>JAFUUC010000013.1 GCA_017471365.1 bacterium | reverse complement strand
TGTTGCAACAGTATCTGTTCCGATTTCATTTACAAGAGCATTCGCAAGTAAATTCGCACCGATACCTGTTGCTCCGATACCAACATTGTAATTCGTAATTCTTCTGTCTGAAAATGCCTGAGCTGTTATAGAATTTGAACTACCGACAGAAGTATTATAAATTTTTGAAGTAACATCATTCTCATATATATTATAAATGACATTTGCAATAGCGGCTGCTCCGATACCTGCTCCGCTTGTAGCTATACCGTAATTTTTTAAGACATCTTTTTTATCTTTATTTGAATTTAATGTAATTTTACCTGCACTTATAATATTTGAATCAGAAATATTTGTTTCAACATCTGATATCATATTATTTATGATAACATTTGTGATTACACTTGCACCTTCACCTGCAAATGACAAACCTGCTATCCAATTATTTGAATTTAGAGCAGAATTTGCATTCAATGTAACATCTTTTAGTGTATCAATAGTTGAATTTTCATCAATTATAGATTTTGTTGTTGTATCATAAGTATTTTTGATAGCCAAACCTTGCAGAGCAGCACCTTCACCTGCAACGGCTACACCGACCATAATATCTCTTGTTTTGATATCTGTATCGGATTGCATGGTAATTGCTGCATCATTAACAGTTGATTTTGTAATTTGAGCAATAGTTTCACCTTCGTATTTATTAATAAGAGGATTTACATTTATTGCAACACCTTCACCTGCTCCTGATCCTGACACAACAATATGAGAAGCATTCATATCTTCATTTGCAGTCATATTTAAAGTGCCTGCTTTAACTTTTGAACTGTCGATTTTTGCGTAGTTATTATCATCTATGTTATTGACGATAACATTAACACTTCCTGCAACATTATTTGCACCGCCGCCTGAAACAACTATTTGATTATTGTCTTTTTTATTCAATGCAGAAATATTTATGGTATTTGCAACTTTAATATCTGAACCGTTTGAAATAAGAGCAGATGTGTTACTATCATCATTTGTTACAAGAACAGTCGCACCAACGGCTGCCGTACTTGAAGCACCGATTTGACCTGCAATAATATTTTTAACAGAATAATCTTCTGCCAAAATATTCATATTATTTGAAGTTAGATCAGAATTTATGATTTTAGCGGATACGGTATTATCAATAGTTTTTACTAAAACTGCTCCTGAAATAGCAGCAGTCGCACCTGCTGATAAGTTATAAAACATATTCCAGTTGCCAAAATCATTGTCATAATTTATACCCGAATAATTGCCGTCAGAATCTTTTTTCATTAATTTGTCTTGATAAGAATCTGATGTTATATCATCTCTATCGTATTTTCCTGAACTATTTTTTGTCCCACCGATAGAATTTGTTGAAAGTGCGGAAACTGATGTTGTACCGCCGGCTTTCACAATATTTTTAGCAGTTTCATTTCCGATATAAGCATTTACGGTTTTGCCTATATAATCAACATTTATAGAACCACCCAATGCAACCAAAGCATCAGCACTTGCAATTGCAAGAGTACCGCCTCTATTGTAAATCGTTGTTTCACTATCAGCAGCAACGGTTAGATTTCCTGTAGTTTCAAGGTTACCTTCTGCTTTTGCAATTGTAGAATCCTTTATAACATTAACTGCAACATTGGCAGCTACAGAACCAAGTCCGCCTGTTGATGCTGCTACGGCAGCCGGTATCATACTAATATATTCCGAACTGTTTGCCCCAATACCGATACTGCTTGATTTTAATATCTTTGAATCTTTTGATAATTCTGAAGTTATATCGTTACCATAATGATTTGCGATAATATTTGCTCCAATTGCTCCGCCATTTTTAGCAACAGCTCCCAATGCGGTAATTCCCTGATTTTTATTATCATAAATTGAATTAATAGTTATCGCACCGTCAGAACTTAATTCTGAACCGTTTATTACAGCTGCATTAATTGTAGATTCAAGAACACTTACAATTCCGTTAGCAGTTATAGCAACAGTTGTTCCACCGCCTGTTTGAACACCTAAATTTGCCGCTAAGAATTTTCTGTCATCGCTTGAATCTGCCTTAACCTCAATAGAATTTGATTTTTCTATTTTTGAGTTATCTATTTTTGCATTTATTTTACTGTTATCTACTTCGATTATAGAGCCGATACCTACACCTACACTATTTTCCGCAGTAGAAACATCAACACTTCCTGTTAAATCTCTGCCGGTTATTTCTGATTTTGCATCAACTTTTATATCACCTGATGAAGATATTTTTGCGTTGTCCTTTAATTGAGCTGTCACAGTATTTTCAATCAAGTCAATTCCCAAAGCACCGTCTATTGTGAATGAAGATTGTGCTCCTGTTACAGCAGCTCCTGCAACAGCAATAGAATTAATCTCTTGAGCTAAATCAGAATTAACCGTAACATTTTTCAAATCAACCAAACTTTGAGAATTTGTAATTTCAGAAATAACAGTTTGTTTTAATAAATTCAAATTACCTGCAACACCTGCACCTAAACCAAATGTTGCATTTGAACCTTTTGCAAACCCTAAATCCCCGCCGACATTCCATGCAGTTGTGTCAGCATTTGAATCTAACTTAACATCAATATCACCTGTTGCGTTTTCGGCATTTTTAACAGTTGTATTATTTATTATTGACTTTGTTTCATCTTTCAATACATTTGTGCTGAATGAACCGCCAACCGCAACCTTTGCACCTGACTTATCATTACTTGCTATTCCGACACCAACCGCCGCTTCAATAATAGTGTGGTCATTATCTGCTGTTACATTTAATAATTTTGCATTATTTGAAGTAAATGAAATCGTTGAACCGTCAATTTTTGATATAGCTCCGCCCTTATCAGAATAAACATTAACGGCAGCACCACCGCCGACTGAACCTGATTTTGCAATTCCACCCGTAACATTTAGCATAAAGTTTTCTCTGTCAGCAGTTGCACTTAATTCTTCACCGACATTCAATGTTGAATTAATAATTTCAGTTGTAATAACAGACTTATCATTAACAACGCTTACTGAACCTGCAAGAGCAAGAGAGAAATTGCCGGAAGCACCCTGAGGATTAGCTCCGCCTCCTGCTAATTGATTTGCTCCGCCTGCTTGACCTGCGGCATTTTGAGCACCTTCAATATTTGGATTATTCTCGTTAAATAATTGATTTAATCCTAAAACATCTTCTTCGTCAGCATTTGCATCATCTAAAATATCCATCCAGTTTCCGAAATTTTGCATTTCCTGACCTTCATTACCGGCAGGCGGATTAGCATTATTCTCTGCCTGAACTTCGGTATCAGGGGATACACCACCTGCAAAAGCACCTGCTGCTGTTACAAAAATATCTCGGGTGTAAGACTCAGATTTTGCGGCAATTTTATCGGCAGTTAGTGTTGAATTTTGAATAGAAGTTTTTACATTTCTATCAATTGCCTGAACAACAACACTTGCACCAACCGCTGCACCTGAGGATGTTGTTCCCTGTCCTTCTCCTGATTGTTTTGTTAATGAACCGTTGATTGCAACTGCTGTAACATGGTCTTTTACATCTCTTGCATCTGCTAATTCAACTTCATCATCATCGTTTAAGAACTCTAACCCCGTTGATTTCATATCAGAGCCTTTTTTAGTAAATTGAACATTTGCTTTGCCCGAATCAATACTGATTGTATTAGCATTTAATTCAGAATTATTTTTAACTGTAGAGGAAGTTGTTCCATGAACATTTTGTACCGTTACCGCACCTGTTAAGCCGAAAGTCTCAGCTTTTCCGCCCGGAGTTATCAAATTTAAATATGACTGTTCTGCTGCGGTATTTAATTCTATATCACCACTTTGAGCAGTAAGTTTAGAATTATCAACAGTTATTCTTGCATTATTTGTAAAATTCTGAACGAGAACAGAGCCGCCTGCACCTGAGCCTGATTCATGATTCCATTTGTTAGATTCTTTTTTTACTAAAGATTTTATTGTATCAATTACACCGTTAAAATTGACAAAATCAACTGCATCATGAGCTGAAACCGATGCAGCGGAATTCATTATAATACTGCCTGTATCAGATGTTATAGAAGAATTTGTAATATTGATATCAGAATTATTTTCTAACTGCGAATAAATTACGGCAGCAGAAATTGAAGCCTTATCACCTGCACTTGATGCCGCACCGAAGTTATTATAAAAACCAAAAATACCTGCTTCGGGCAATATCTTTTCGCTTGAATTATCGCTTGTTACATCATGAAAACCAAAATTCCAATCGTCATTTGCACTAAAACCAAAATTCATTCCCAAGGTAAGATATTTATTTGAAATGCCAAAAGTACCTTGTTGTGCAGGAAGTTCAACAATAGAATCAATTTTTGTATCTTCTTCTGATATTAATTTCGCATTTATAATATCAACATTGTTATTATTCGTTTGTTTATTTACAACAAGAGAAAAGGCTCCGCCCCATTTTGCAGATTCTTCTGCATAAGCATCAGCCTCATTTGCTGTTAAATCAACAGTATGAGCTTTAATATCTATATTTTTTCCGCTTACTGTTGAATTATTAATAATTACATTATTGGTTGTATTGGCATCATTCCATACAACAGCCGCACCGGATTGAAAATTTGCAGTTTCAAGGACATTCTTTGACTCAGGATGTATTTGAGTGCCTATATTCTTTGCCTTGTTAGTAAACTTTGTTGCAAAATCTTTTAAAGTAAATGTATGCATTTGGTCATATAATTTTGTTGTTCTGCCTAATTTGTCAAAAGGCTGTTTATACCATTTATCAGGGTCGGTATATTCTGTATCATATCCTAAGGGATCGGTTATTTCTGAATCTACCCAGTTACTTACATCATTAATATTATAAGCATTTAAAGTAACATCTTCTGTTGCACTAATGTTGCTCTCGTTCTTAACCTCAATTGAACTTTTGATATCAGTTGCATTCAAAATTCCTGCTAACGAAAATGCAGAACCGCCCTGACCGCCTTCTTGGGACATATCGACCCAATCATTATTACCAATGCGTGGTTTGAGAATATTTCTATTATCCATTTCATTGTATGCAATAGCTTCAGCAGTTACATTTTTCCCGCTAATATTAGAATTATCAATTGTAATTTTAGTATCGGCAATAGCAGAATTTTTCATAAAAGCAAGATTAAACGCATCTGTCGCTTTTAGAGTAACCCCTGCCATAACTTCATCTGCGATTTTTGCATATAAAACATTGTTTGAAAATGCCCTTAAATCTACATCACCATTTGCATTAAGTGTTGAGTCTTTGATATTTATTTTAGACTCTGTTTGTGTACCGTAACCGTAGAATATTGCAGGTACGAACTGAGATACTTCCGTTGGTCCAAGTGCTTGCGGTCCGATATTTGTATCAGATGAGGATTCAGCCGATATTGACAAATCACCAGTTGAATTCAAAATAGAATTTGTAATATTAACCGTTGCAGCAGTTCTTACACCCTCAAATCCTGTATAAACATTGTCAGAGAAAAACTCATCTACATGAGAATCGGAATCAAATACCCACATTAAAACAGCCGGAACAGTTAAATTTAGGTTTCTGCTTAAATCAGATTCAGAAACCGCCGAAATATCTATATTACTTCCTGTAATATCTGATTTTGCAATATCAATTTTTGATGAAATTGCTTCGTCAGTATCAGCCAAAATATATAAACCGTCTTTTGTTGTGTTTGCTTTAATTTCAACATCACTTCCGCCAATTTGAGCATTTTCAATAATTACTTCAGCTTTATCAGAAGCTCCGTCAGGTTTTCTATCATCTCCTGAACCTGTGTAATCCTTAAAACCTGCAACGATTTTTATTTTACCTTTTTCATCAAGAGCATAATTTGTTGTATCAGTTATATTATTTGATACAAGACTATTGAACACTTGTTTTGCAGCATTAACATCTGAAAATGTCGTACTTGTATCATTCCAACCTGCAATAATACCTGCTTTATCTGTATCAGTACCTTTAATAGTTATGGTATCACCGTAAACATTTACTTCTTCTCTTGCAAATATTTTGCCGTTAATTACAACATTTCCATGAGAATCGGTTATCAATGCTTTATATTTATCTGCTCCAAATTCGTATGGTGATAAACTGTCTGAACTGCCTGAGTTGTAAGCTGATTTAAAATCATCAAATTTGCTTTGACTTGGGGTTAGAAGTGATAAAGAACCTACATTCAAAACACCTGATGAACCTATAACAATACCGTTAGGAGAAATAAAAATAGCGTGTCCGTTATAAAAATTATTGCCCTTCATTGTATTAACGATACCGTTAATATTGACCTGATTATTTACCAAATTGACAAATTTTGTGTAGTCGCCATATTTCAAATTCGCTATATCGCCTTGTGTAAGATTGAATTTGTCATAATGTCTGAAACCTGTTGAGCCTGATCTTTGAGCAGCCTCGATATTATATGTATTTACACCGTTGTTTGTTGTCGGTGTAATACCTGATATTTCAGATGCCATTACCGTAACAGGCATATTCATTACGAACATATTTGCACACAAAATAGAGGCAATAAGTTTATTTAGAGATCTCTTTTCCATCACTTCTTTTCCTAAAATTATTGTTATATAACATAATAATTATCTAACAAACATTTCCATTTTTCATTATATTAAGTGTCAAAAACGATTGATGCTTAATAAAAATTTACTGTATGTAAACTTTTGTAAAATCAATATTTTTTTGTGATATTATACACATATTCGAGGGAAGATGAAGAAGAAAATTTTAATCAGTTTAATATGTTGCGCAGCAATGCAAATTTCTACATTTGCTGCACCTGATATTGTACCGAATGCCATTCCGCAAGCAGGTGCAATAAATAATCACGACCTTGAAACACTAAGAAAACAACAAATTGAAAAACAAGTTCAGGAAGATTACCAAAACTATCAAAAACGAAAAAAAGACGGAAAAATCAAACCTGAAAAACAAAAAAAAATAAAAGGCAAAGTTCAAAAAGCAAAAGCCGAAGAATATGCAACTAAAGGTGTCTATGTTGAAAATATTGAAGTTGCTCCCTCTCAAATTTTAACTGAAGAAGAAATAAAAAATATTATTGATGAATACACTCAAACAAACCTTACTTTTGAACAATTACAAGAAATAGTTGATAAAATAAATAAACTTTATCTTGAAAAAGGGTTTGTAACAGCAAGAGCCTATTTACCCGAGCAAACTGTTGAAAATGAAACTGTAAAAATAGAGTTGTTAGAAGGTAAAGTCGGCGATGTTACTATTGAAGGCAATAAATGGACTCGTACAAAATATATAAATGACAGATTAAATCTTGAAAAAGGAAGTTTATTTAATCTTCAAACATTAGAACAAAATTTGATGATATTTAACCGTTACAACGATAATGTTGAATTGAACGGCACATTACTTCCCGGACAAAGTCAAATAGGAACAACTGATGTTGATGTCAAAGTCAGAGAAAGATTACCGTTTCATGTTACAGCTTTAATGGATAACGCAGGTCGTTCAACTATCGGTAAATATCGTGGCGGCTTGATGCTGCAAGACGATAGTTTATTTGGCTTTAGAGACAGATTAACTCTCGGTGCTTATGCAAACAAATACTCTGTTACACCATTTGCAGATTACAATATCCCTGTAAATAAAAAAGACGGCAGAATAGGTTTTAGTTTTTCATCAAGTAATACAAAAATCGGTCATGGACCTTATAGAATTTTTAATATCAAGAGCCGTTCTCAAAACTATTCATTGTATTACACGCAGCCTTTATATCGCAGACCGTGGACAGAATTAACAAGTACAACATCTCTTGCATATAAAAGAGCAATCACAAGTTTTGACGGCTATGATTTATACAAAGATGAAGTTACTACAGCACAAACAGGTTTAAGTTTCAGATATGACACAAAAAGAGGTATTTGGTACTTAAACCAAAATGTCAGCTATTCTGCACCCATTTTTGATAAAAATTCAAACTATGTAAAAATAGACGGTGGAGTTTTGAGATTACACGATTTCGGACATGGTTTTGTCGGAACATTAAGAGGAAATTACCAAGTAATTCCTAATAAAAGAGTTGTGCCTTATATCGACCAAATGGTAGCAGGTGGTGTTGCAACAGTAAGAGGTTATTCAGAGGGTTTACTTATCGGCAGAAGCGGTTATATTTTGAGTGCTGAAATGCTATTCCCAATTTTGCCAAGAACAATTAAAAGTAAAGATAAAACAAAAGAATATCCGTTCTTAGGTTCATTTATGAAAGGTTTTGTATTTGCAGATCACGCAGGAATTTTTCCATACAAAGGAACCGGTGAAGGGAAAGAAGGTTACGACCAAAACGATTTTCTTATGAGTTTGGGTTTTGGTTTTAGATTTAATTTACCAAAAGACATAAATCTCAGAATTGCTTGGGGTTTCCCTTTAATGAGAAATAATCATGAAGAAGTAAACAAATGCGGCAGATTTCATATTGAATTATCTATAACACCTGATTTTGATGCTCTCGTAAAATTAAGAAAGCCGAAAAAGAAAAATATTGAACGTGTTCAAGTTGATGATAATACTAAGGTCGCAGAAAGTATTGAATCTGAACATAAAGTTTCTGCTAAAAGGACAGTGATTAAGAGCTTATCAACTAAACAAAAAACTATTTCTCATTTATAATACAATTAATTACACATCTTTATTGCTTCTTTAGGGCAAACATGTGAACACAAAGAACAACCGACACAATTATCTTTATTTAGTTTGATTTGACAATCGTCTTTTGAGAGTGCCTGATGCTCTGATTCTGAACATATATTGACACATTTTCCGCATTTTACACAAACTTCTTTATTTATCTCAGGGTGTAAATGATATTTTTTGTTTAAATTCTCGTGTGTTGTAATTTTTGATATTGCGATATCTTTCAATTCAGAAATGTCATTCATTCCCTTTTCTTCCAAATAATTCAATAAGCCTGATTTAAGTCCATTAATTATACCGTAACCGTTTATCATAACTTCCGTACAAATTTGAACGGCATCCGAACCTAACGCAATATATTGTGCAGCATCTTGCCAATTTGTAATTCCGCCCATACCTAAAATCGGCAAATCTGAACATTGTCTTAATTGAGCAACACACTTAAATCCTATCGGTTTTACAATTTCACCTGAACAGCCGCCATAGGTGGATAGACCGTCAATATTCAAATTAGGTTCTAATGTATCAAGATTTACTCCCATAAATCCCTGAACGGTATTTATAGCTGCAAATCCGTCAGCATTAGCACGCTCGACAGCTTTTGCAATTTTTGTTATATCGGTTACATTCGGGGTAAGTTTTACAAAAACAGGTTTTGTTGCTACATCTTTTACCCAACCGGTAATAAGAGTTGAAATTTCTGTTGTTGTGCCTATTGCCATTCCGATACCCTTTTCAGGCATACCATGAGGACAAGAGAAATTTAATTCATAAGCATCAACCGGTGTTTCATTTAATCTTAATACAAGTTCATGCCAAGCCATTCTATCTACAGGGGACATTATGCTTGCAATAATAACCTTTGTCGGATGTTTTTCTTTTAAGTATTTAATGCCGTCAACCCAATATTGAACAGATTTATGACTCAACAGTTCTATATTTTGAAGTCCGATAACTCTGCCTTTTTCTTTCATAATCGTATAACGAGGACTTGCTTCTATCATCTCTAAATCGTCAGGTGTTATTGTTTTTAATACAGCCCCACCCCAACCCATTTCAAAGGCTTTGTCTATGCTCTCAACAAGTGCTGTCGGCGGTGCAGATGCAAGTAAAAACGGGTTTTCAAATTCTATACCTAAAATATTCGTTCTCAATGTTGCCATGAATTACCTCACTATTTGTAAACATTATATAATAAACATTTATGTCATAGCTGTTTTAATTTAAGATTGTTTGTTATACTATCCGTAATAAAGGGGGAAAAAAATGAAAAAAGTATTATTCTTATTATGCTTAATATTATTATTAGACGGAAAATCCGTTCAGGCAAAAGTTATTTCAAACGAAAAAATTGACCCGGCTAAAGTTGAAACTGCAAGCAAGATTATCTCCGATTTACAAAGAGAAATGCCTAATTTTACAAAAACCGGTTCGGGACCTTTTGTTGCTGCAATTTACGATAATAAAGGTAATTTGGTTGTTAAAGTTGCAAATTCTGTTGTAAACGAACATAACTCAAACAACCACGCAGAAATGAACGCAATAAAAGCAGCGGAACAGAAATTGGGAACTTACGATTTAGCCCCATATAATTTAAGTTTATATGTAACGGCAGAACCATGTATGATGTGTATAGGTGGCATTATGTGGTCAGGAATTAAAGCTGTATATTACAGTGTTCCGAGTAAAGATGTTGAAGAAATAACAGGTTTCGACGAAGGTTTCAAACCACACTGGTTCAAGGAATTCAAGAAAAGGGGAATTGTGGTTTACGGTAATATAGAACCGGAAATAGGAAAGCAAGAACTTCACCGTTATGTTAAAGACGGCAAAGAAGTTTATAAACCGTCAAGATAATGTTATGAGGATCTGAAGATGAAAAATTTTGTTTTGACATTTATAATATGCTTAACACTTGTGCCGTTTGCGTTTGCTGATACAATTTCAACAGACAAAAGTGATTTTCAAAAAGTTTCTGACCTTATTTATGATGCTGCTTATGATATTCGCTATTATTCTGATAACAACTTTACAGGACACAGAATAAACGGTTATAAAGCACCTGTTGCATATATGACAAAAGATGGATTAAAAGCATTAGCAATAGCGGCAGAAGATTTAAGAAAACAAGGTTACAGACTTTTGATTTGGGATACATACAGACCGCAAAAAGCCGTTGATGATTTTGTTGAATGGATTAATAATCCAAATAACGCAGGTGATAAAACTTTCTACCCAAAATTAAAAAAATCACAACTGCTTGAAGGTCAATATATTATGGCAAAATCAGGGCATTCAAGAGGTTCAACTGTTGACTTAACCATAATTAAAAAAGACGGCTCTTTTGTTGATATGGGCGGAACATTTGATTTATTTTCAGAAATCTCTCACCCAGATTACAAAAAACTTACAAAAGTGCAAAAGAAAAACAGAAAAATCTTGCATGATGCAATGATAAAAGCAGGATTTAAGGGCATAGACTCGGAATGGTGGCATTTTACATTAAAAAATGAACCATACAAAGATACTTACTTCAATTTTGATGTTGAATAGACTTTGTAAACATTTTGCATGATATTTAATAAATAATATAATAATAAAGGTTAGTTAAGAAAGGGGACTATTATGAACAAAGAAGAATTAGTAGCAGAAATTGCAAAATCAGCAAAAGTTACAAAAAAAGATGCCGCTGATGTATTAACTGCAACACTTGAAACTATTGAAACAGCAGTAAAAAAAGGTGATAAAGTAACTCTTGTAGGTTTCGGAACATTTGAACGCAGAGAAAGAGCTGCAAGAACAGGCAGAAACCCACAAACAGGTAAAGAAATCAAAATTGCTGCTAAAAAAGTACCTGTATTTTCAGCAGGTAAAAAATTCAAAGAATTAGTAAAATAATTGCTATTCTTAATTCCAAATAAAGTGTCGGTTTTCATGCTGGCACTTTTGTTTTGTTCAAGGCGGAACTTTTCTTAAAATCCCTGTCACTTTTTCTCAATTTCAATTTTGTTTTTCTCAAACTCGATGACAGTTTTTCTATTTTTTGTATAATAAAAATGTTAGTGATTATTAAAAAAGTTTTGATTTAAAAAACCAAAAATAATCATCTGAAGTGTAACGAATAATCATCTGAGGTGTGTGCTGACACTTATAAATATTGGTGTATCTCAAACCGTCTTATTATGTATTATTTTACAGGACAAATGCGTCTGTATGGTTAAACTGCGAATAGGGGCAAAATTGGCTCTATATTTGACGAATTGCAGTTGGAACTGCTTTTTTATGTCCGTTTTGAGTTGGAAGAAAAATATTATATAAAAGGAAGTTCCAGAGTCTGTCCTACTCTTATTATAAATCATTTATGAAAGTGCTATAAACTAATTATAGCATAAAATAGTCAAACTCTCTGTTCAAAATCCTCAAACCGAATGTTATTATACAGGAACTCTTCCAAAATTCGCATTTCAAAAGTCGGGAAAAGTCCGTTAGGTGTCCAAAAAATGAGAACGCTTGGACTTTTGGTTCAAAGCCACGAATGGCGGTGTTTTAGGGTGTGTTTGAATAGTGTACGGTTCATGTGATTATTTTTCTGGTAGACATTTGAAATTTTTGGTTGGAAATTTTAACTGAAAGGTAGGAAAATTTTATTCATAAATTTTCATGTTATACTTTAGATATGAAAGATTCATATTTTACAACTATTTATAACATCCCTGAAGAAATTAGCGGACTTGGATTTATTGCTCATTTTATCGGTTTTTGCCTTTTTCCCGCATTGATTATTTGTGCAATACCATGTGTATTAATTGACGATACTTGGATTAAAGATAGTATAGAACTTATTATATCATCAGGAATTTTAGTTACATTGGGTTGCATTTTTATTCTTATTATTTGTCCTATTTACTTTTTTATAAGATTTGTTATGGAATTTTTTAGATATAAAAAAGCTAAACAAAAATTTTATTCTACCCCCAATATCGAATATATCAAATTAAATGATGAGGAAATATTTATCAAAAATACTTATCCCAAGCTTGATTTTTCTATTAGGAGATCAGATATCGTAAATGTTATTTTAGACGGAAAGGTAAAATCTGTTTCTTATCTAAAAGCGACACGTACACCCGGAGTGGCAACTTATATTGAAAATCTTACTTTAACAATTAAGACAACTAATGAAAGTTATACAATCTATCCACAGATAAAATCAAAACATATACCTAAAAATGAACTTGTTATTGACGAAATAGAATTATTAAAACAACAAATAGCGTTCTATAAAAGTTATTTTGATAATATAGATGTAAGGTTTAATTTTAGCGGAACTGATACATATAGTGAAACAATAAGTACAGTAAAGACTTATGAATTAGAAAATGATATAAGCAAAAAATCTACTAATTATTTTGATATTATATATAAAATTGTTTTAGTAGGAATATTTATATATTTTATTTACGAAATGTTTTTTGTTTTAAAATAGTTATAGTTTTCACATTTTTATTTTTTAGTGTTAAAAATCTTGGTAATTATTAAAAAATTACAAATTTAAATATTCAAAAATAATCATTACAGCTGTAACAAATAATCATCTGAAGTGTGTTTTTACATCGGGTGAAGTGATTATTCTTTGCAATCGGGCATGGTGTTTGAGTTTTGGCGGTTGGTAGTTACCAAAAATAATCATTTCAAAAGTCGGGAAAAGTCCGTTAGGTGTCCAAAAAACGAGAATGCTCGGACTTTTGGTTGCGAGCCACGAATGGCGGTGTTTTAGGGTGTGTGTGAACTAACACTAGTTATGATAATTTTGATAAAGGTCGGAAGCCCTTGTTTGAAAGGTCGTAAATGGATTTCAAGTTTGATAATATTATAAATTTTCAAAAAGGAACTTTTTATAACGTTAATAGATTAAAACAATCTGAGATAATTAGGTTTTACATATAACAACCATTTTGATAATCATAAAATATTATCATTCAAACGGAACTTAAACGGAACCTTTTTACGGAACTTGTGGAACTTTTTATTGTTCGTTTTTTTGAGGTTCACTAGCTTTACTTAGATTTGCGGAAATAGTT
>JAFUUC010000109.1 GCA_017471365.1 bacterium | reverse complement strand
CATACCTCCGTGCAGATCTAACATGTTTAGTCCTTGAATAAGTTTAGCTTCGATAACAGCTTTTTGGTTTGAGTCAGCTTTTTCGTTGATCTTTGCGATCAAAGTTGGCAGAGTCATTGCAGCGACTACTCCGATGATTGCGAGGGTGATAAGGACTTCGGCTAGTGTGAACGCTGCCTTACCCCTTGCGGGGAACAGACCCACCCTCATTCCCTCCCTAGCTAGGGAGGGAAGTCCTTTCAGTTGTGGCGTGTTTGTGTGCGTAGTACCCTCACCCACAAGTGGCGAGGGGAATTTTACGTGTTGGGGTAGTAACCCCAATCTACATTTGCCACTAGGCTGTAATTCACCAGTAGCCTGGGTTTGCCGAGTGGCACCATTTGTTAACATCAACAATTCTTTTTGATTTTCCATTACTATCCTCCTTCTTTTTTATACGTATTATAACATACTTAATTCTAATTTTCAATACGTGTAATTGGAAAATTATGTAATGGAAAATACGGGAAAAGGGTATTATATGGCTAATTTTAAGAAACTTCTTGGTAAAAAAATTAAGTATTACAGAGAAAAAAAAGGAATTACCCAAGAAAAACTTGCCGAAAAAATTGACATAAATTCCCGTTCACTTTCTTTTATTGAATGTGGGACCAATTTTGTTACAGCCGACACTTTAGAAAAAATTTGTAAAAATCTGGAAGTTAGCCCAAAACAGTTATTTGATTTCGATTTTAATCCAAAATCTAATCAAGAAATTAAAGATGAACTTAATCAATTAATTAATACCAATCCTGAAAAATTGAACGATATTTATAATATTTTGAAGGGTTTTCTTGGTTAAATATCTTGATGATGAAATGATTTTATGCCTTTTGCATAATCATCCACAACATCACCATTTCCCACCAATTTGTATTTATAAATAGTTAATCCTTCCAGTCCTACAGGACCACGTGCATGAGTTTTATTTGTAGAAATTCCTACTTCGGCTCCAAAGCCATATCTAAAACCATCTGCAAATCGTGTCGAAACATTCCAATATACACCGGCAGAATCAACTTTATCCATAAAAAGCTCCGCATTTTCTTTATCAGAAGTAATTATACAATCAGTATGTCCTGAACCAAATTTATTTATATGATCTATAGCTTCGTCTATAGAATGAACAAATTTATAAGACAAAATTTTGTCGCCATATTCCATATCCCAACTTTCAGGATTTGATACAAGCTTAATTTCTTCAATCTGTAATGAAGCGAGAAGTTCTTCTTTTTGAGAAAAATCGCTGTGAATTAACAAAGTTTCAACAGCATTACACGCACTGGGATATTGAGTTTTTGCATCAACTATCACGCGTGAAGCAATATCAATATCGGCATTTTTATCAACAAAAATGTGACATATACCACTTGCATGACCTAATACAGGGATTTTTGTATTTTCTTTTATAAACTGTACAAGTTTATTCCCGCCACGAGGAATTATAAGATTTATATATTCGTCACATTTTAACATTTTGGCAATATCTTCATGTGAAAAAACCTGCTGTACAACATTTTGAGGGAAATCATGAACTTTGTTCAAAGCTTTATTAATAATCTCCATAATTTTTGTATTAGTATTTTTAGATTCTTTACCACCTTTCAAAATCACAGCATTTGATGATTTTATTGCTAAAGATGAAATTTGTGAAATAACATCCGGTCTGGCTTCAAAAATAATACCCAAAACACCAATAGGACAAGAAACTTTAGTAAGTATTAATTCTTTATCAAGTTCTCTTTTCAAAAGAACTTTTCCAACAGGATCCTCAAGATTTGCTATATCACGAACCCCTTGAATCATATCACGCATTTTGTTATCATCAAGTTTTAATCGATTAAATGTAGACTTTCCTAATTTTCCTGCTTCAACTAATTTTTTTGCATCTTCAAGATCTTTATTATTTGCTTCAAAAATTTCATTTTTATAAATTTCGAGTTCATTTGCAATTGTATTCAAAGCTGTATTTTTTACTTCAGCATCCAGATGTGCTATTTCTAACGAAGCCTGTTTGGCTTTTTTTGCTATTTGAATAAAATCCATTTTAACCCTTTCAATATTTTATAAAATTGTTATATTATCGCGGGTTATTACCGCATCATAATTTTTGAACCCTAGAATTTCCAAAATGTTATCAGAATGTTTACCTATCAACTTTGTACATGAAACAGAGTCATAATTAACCATTCCACGTGCAAATTCATGATTATCTTTGTCCAAAATGGAAACAACATCACCCTTATTGAAAGTATTTTGCACCTCGGTAACTCCAATTGGTAAAAGACTCTTATCTTCATTTATAAGTGCATTCTTTGCTCCATCATTAACAACAATTTTACCGATAATATTTGTAGCATAACCAATCCAACGTTTTTTACCTGACAAATTTTCATCGGAAGGCAAAAACATTGTGCCGAGATCTTCGCCTTCAAAAATCCTTTTTATTACATATGGCTCTTTACCATTTGCAATAAGAACTTTCCCACCAAAACGTGTAACCATATTGGCAGCCATAAGTTTTGTTTCCATTCCTCCTCTACCACCTTCAGAAACTCCGGATGCAAGTGAAAGAATCTCTGCATTAACTTCAGATACAGACTTTATAAGCTGAGCCTGAGGATCAGTTTTAGGATTAGAACTATAAAGACCGTTAATATCAGAAAGAATAATTAAAAGATCCGCATCAAGTTCACTTGCTACAAGAGCAGAAAGTTTATCATTGTCAGAAAAACAAACTTGCATATCTTCTTCAGCATATCTCGGAGCTATTTCTAACGTCGAAACAGTATCATTTTGATTTATTACAGGAATAACGCCAAGTTCTAGCAATTTATTAAATGTTATTCTTAAACTTAAATATCTTTCACGAATAGAAAAATCGTCTTCTGTTAAAAGAATTTGGGCAGCAGTAAGTCCGTATGTATCAAAACCATTTTCATAAACAGACATCAATTTACTTTGTCCTATAGCGGCACATGCCTGTTTTAAAGCAGTTCCTTTCGTATCCTTTATACCAAGCCGTTTTTTACCCATACTCACGGCACCGGAAGTTATGATGATTATTTCTTTTCCTGATTTAACAAGGTTTGCAATATCTTCTATAAAAGTATAAATCCTGGGTAATGAAACGAAACCTTCATCATTTCTTAAAATATTTGTACCAAGCTTTATTACAATTCGTTTTGCTTCAATAAACTCCGATCTTTCCATAAAATAATACTAACACGATAAAAAAGCTAAAACAACTTAAAAATCACTTGCAAATATATTATTTTAATTTGTTATAATCTTCATCATTCACAGGTTCAAACCAATCAGTTGATCCGGATTCTGAAGGAACTTCTATTGCAATATGTGAAAACCAACTATCACTTGCTGCTCCATGCCAGTGCTTTACTCCCGGTGCTATATTGACAACATCACCTCTATGAAGTTCTCTTGCCGGTTTTCCCCATTCTTGGTAATATCCCCTGCCATCCGTAACCAACAATATTTGACCGCCACCATTGTGTATATGCCAGTTATTACGACAACGAGGTTCAAAAGTAACATTTGCAACCAAAACCTGATCTTTCGTTAAAATATTCAAATAACTTTGACCAATAAAATACTTTGCGAAAGCTTCATTTTTTTCACCTGTAGCAAAAGCTTCATTTTTAATTCCACCCGTTAACTTCAAAATTTCATCTATCTGTTCTTGAGTTAGACCGGTATTCTTACCGCATAAAATATGTGCCGCAAGCTGAGGTTCAACTCCTTGCATTGAATTTAACGCCCCGATAGTTGCTATTTCTCTTTCCTGATCAGTTAAAACTCCACGTGCAAAGATATCAGCGAATAAATGTTCTTTTAAATAATCATCTATAGCAGGTGCAAATTTGAAAATTTCTCCTTTAACTTCTGATCCGACAATTTTGGTCTGAACTTCTTTACCGTAAGCATTCTTGTCAACATTCAAATCTAAAACCTTGCCTTCTGTACCGATTTTATCATTCTTTCCAGAACGGTTGTTAACTACCCCCATAAAAGTAGCAATAGCATTCAAACTTCTTGGGAAACCACAGTAAGCATACATTTGAATAAGAACTTCTTTTATCTCGTTAACAGTCAAACCATCATCAAGCCCCTTATTAAGAGCTGTTTCAAGTTTTATTAAATCACCACTTGCACTGTAAGAAGAAATAATAGCAATATCTTGTTGCTTTTTACTCAAAACTTCACCCGCCATAACCTGACCTCCAATACTTGAAATTAACATCAAAATTACAAAAAACTTTTTAAACATAAACTAATAATACAAATAATAAAATAATTACGTCAAGTAAAATGTTAATCAATATCTATGTCTACCAAATCCTTTATAGCTACATCAAGAGCATTTGCAATAATAAAAAGACAATACAAAGAAGGACTTCTCAAACCCTGTTCTATCGCACCAATATAAGTTCTATCAAGTCCAACCTGAAACGCTAAATTTTCTTGAGAAATTCCTCTCAAAGTTCTAAAATTCTTCAAACGCAATCCAACATTCTTTAAGATTTTCTTTTTTAACCGAATTTTAGTTTTCATGGAATAATTATGTAACTCTTACTATTTGTCATCTACCGACAAATAGTCGCGTATCAAAATTAGCCTGAAATCCTTTATACACATGGGGTTGAAAAATTTATTAAAATAATTTATAATCATTATATAATTTTTTTATATGAGTTGATTACATGAAAAAAATGTTTGGCAAATTAATATGTGAAATCAAAAACAACACATTTAACGCACTGGAATACTATTCAAAGAATTTTGAAGAAGAATCAGCAAAATCTCGTTTATACAACAAACGTGCTGTAAACAATTCTAAATTAAAACTCTATGATAAGGCTATTTGTGACTTTGATAAAGCCATCCAAATTTGTCCAAAAATTAAACAATACTACATTAATCGTGGAGTAATAAGATTACTAAAAAAAGATTATGAACTTGCCATAAAAGACTTTGATTTTGCAATTAAATTGGATAGAAAATACACAGAAGCATATTATCTTAGAGGTTACACTAAATATAAATTAAACAAGTTAAAACAAGCATATTCAGACTTTTCAAAAACCATAAAAATTGACCCTTCATACCAACAAGCCTATTTAAAACGAGCTTGTACACTTATTGATTTAAAAAATTATAAATTAGCAATTTGTGATTTAACATTTGTTACAGAATTAAACCCAAAATATACAGAAGCTTATTTTTTCCGTGCTTTGGCAGAATTGAATTCTTGTAACTACGAAAAAGCACTGCAAGATTATACCTATTATATACAAATCATTCAATCTGATGCTCAAGCATACCTTGGCAGATCGATCACAAAATATTATCTAAAAAATTATATAGGTTCATTGGAAGATATTAACAAATATTTAGAACTTCACCCACCACAAGCCGAAATATATCTTGCTCGAGCTGTATTATATGATTTATTACAGAATTACACCCTTGCATTAAATGATTATACATTGGCAATCCAATTTATGCCCTACAATGCTTTGATATATAAAAGACGAGGTAAAATACGGCAAATACTTAAAGACGATTACGGAGCAAACGCAGATTTTACTATGGCAAAAAAATTACAAATGAATTTGGAGATATAATATAAAAAAAGCCTCTTAGAAACATCTAAAAGCCTTTATTTTAAATGGTTGCGGGAGCTGGATTTGAACCAACGACCTTCGGGTTATGAGCCCGACGAGCTACCAGACTGCTCCATCCCGCGATATTATATTACCTTGCAAGATCTTATAACCTTACAAGAGCATTATGTAATGCTAAATATTAAAAATCAAGCACTAATTTATTTTTTACGCAGTTAACTCAAATTGACCAGTACGAGGTGTTTCGGGAGGTACAGCTTTTTGTTTGTCTGCAAATTTATCACAAATGCTGCCTGCACCCCAGCCTAACAAGCCTAAACCAACCATTGCAAAAGCCATAGGACCTGCTTTGCATACTTCTGTCAATTTTGCACCTTTTAACAATTGATAACCACGTTGAACAAGTGGAACAGAAGCACCGACTACCGCACCAGTAATTTGTCCTGTTCGACTCGACTCAGGAGAAGCAGTTGATGTTTGCTCTTGTAAATTTGATTCAGAATCTGATGTTGCACGAGCTTCTGATTCTTCTTCTCCAACAGGGGTTTTCCATTCCTTTGGCATCATTACATCATCTTCATATTTGTCTAAAAGATCCTGATATTGCTGCTCAAATTCACCATCAAACAATGGTGTTGAACTTTGATTGTTATTAGTCTCTGATGTTTGCTGAACATTTTCATGATACTGCCCAGATACCGGATAAGCCGTTGAACTTTGTACTGTTAAACTTGACATAACACACCTAAAAAATAACTTACCTACACCTACACACATTAATAAAGTATTTTCTTTTAATAAAATTGCTAAAAATTTAAAAACTTTACATTTTTGTAATATTTGCTCACAGTTTAATTCGTGATATAAAAAATCTATGGATAAGTCGTTTTATGCAATTTTTAAATCTTTTTTTAAGATTGGAACATTATTACTGGGTGGAGGATATGTAATTTTACCACTTTTAACATCAGAACTCGCTGAAAAAAAACACTGGCTAACTTCAGAAGAACTATATGAATTTTATGCATTAAGTACAACTTTGCCCGGTGTAATCGCAATAAACACAGCCATATTTACCGGTAGAAGACTTTTAGGACGCTCCGGAGCTATTGCTGCTTTAGCCGGAATTATAACCCCATCATTTCTTGCAATAGTTTTAATTGCTACAGCTTTGGGTAAAATAGCCGGATATATAAGTATTAAAAATTTATTCTGGGGAGTTGGTATTGGTGTTATTACTTTATTATTTCTGGCTATTAAAGAAATGTGGACAAAATGTGTTAATGACAAATTTTCTTCAATAATTTACGGGGTATGTCTTATTCTTGCATTAAGCGGGAAAATTTCTCCCGCATGGATTGTAATTATAGCAGTAATTTGTGGAATTATATATCAACAAATTAACAATCAAAAAGGAGGAAATAATTGAATACTATTGCACAACTATTTATTCAATTTTTCCATATAGGAATATTTTCTTTTGGTGGTGGTTACGCAACTATACCATTCTTATACGATATTGCAGAAAGATTTAAATGGTATAGCACTACTGATCTTACAAATATGCTGTCAATTTCTTCCATTACACCGGGTCCTGTCGGAATAAATATGGCAACATTTGCAGGATTTACTACAGCCGGAATATTTGGAGCTTTAATAGCAACTTTTGCTATAGTTTTGCCTTCCTATTTGATTGTAAGCATTGTTTATAAAATTCTTGATAAATTTAAAACAAATAAATTTGTAAGCGGAACAATTAAAGCATTAAAACCCGCCGGATGTGCTTTATTGTCGGCTGTTGGTTTAAAACTTTTGTTCACATCAAATCTACACCTAATTGGAACAATTATTTTAACAATTTTTATAATTGCGAGTTTTGTAAAAAAATTAGATCCATTATTTTATCTTGGAATTTCTGCAATAATTGGAGTAATTTTAGGGCATTTTCACATGATAGGTATCTAAAAAATGAAAAAGAGGGAAAACTTTTTCCCCCTTTAATGTACAGTTGCGGGTTATAAAATAAGGTGAAGTGTTAGGAGAACCTAACCTTCGGGTTATAAAAAATTATGGTTTATTTTTTTTAGTGTACATTTTTGAAAATTCTTTGTGATCAAGCCAAAAATTCGTAAACTTTGTAATTTCATTTAATATATTTTCAGAAATTATATGTTCAATTTTACAAGCATTTTCACCGGCTTCTAAGGATGGTATTCCAAGCACAGATTCAAAAAACAGTTTTAATATATTATGTTTTTCATAAACTTTTTTTGCCTCTTGTACGCCCTCTTGTGTTAAAGAAATTGTTTCATAACTATTGTATTGTATAAGTCCTTTAGTAACCAATTTACCTAAAGCTTCCGAAACAGAAGCTCTTGATACATTTAATTTGCGAGCTAAATCTGCACCTTTTAAATCTTCGTCAGCAATTTTTGCGGCATATATGGTTTCTATATAATCTTCCAAACCAGATGATAAACTTTTTCCATTCGATGACATAAAATTTCTGCCTGCTTTCAAAATTATTGTAAGGCATGCCTAACACTTTGTCAAGTTATTTGTTTTGAGCGGGTAAAAAACCAACAATAGCAGGTTGAACGCAAAATATAATTATAAATGTCAAAAAGAAAACTTCCATTGCAAATTTGCCGAAAATCAAAAAAACAAAAGGTAAAACGAGATGATCAAAAGATAAAAACAATGCCAGAATTATTGAAAGCCAAAGTTTACCTATAATATCAAATAATCTTTTTTTATAGTTAAAAAATACCAACAAATTTACAACAAAAAGAACTAAATTTACAAAATAAAAACTAAATTTGTTATTAATAACTTTTGGGACAAGTAAAAAACCCAGGGTAAAAAATACAATCATTAAAATGATGTAATATATAATAAATAAACTTTGATCTATTTTTCCTTTAAAACTAAAAATATTATACACTGTCATACTCCTTGCCGGAATTATAACACAAAAAAATAGGCAAGATATCTTGCCTATTTTTAATTTAAAAATTATATTAAACCAATTTCACTGTAACAGATTTTGGTTTTTGAGTATAAGTTAGTTTATCTTCTCTAGACAACCATCCTAAACCCATGTAAGTGAAATTATCATCTAAATCCATATCTTTTCTCAATTTGTTAATAGTAACTTCACCTTTATCTGACAGGTAGTTATAAATTTTTCCCGCAGATTCAATAATTTGTTGTTGCATTTCTTTTTGTTCTTTTTTGCTTGATGTAAACATTTTTTTGCCTCCTTTTTACTTTCTAAATTGTATTATAAAAAAATATAATTTTCTCGTCAATATGGATGATTTATTTCTTTTAATTTTATAATAAATGCGTAAAATTATGCAATAATTTTACAAAAATTTAATTAAAAATTTTAACATATAAGCTAAATTGAGGACAAAATAATTTTTAAAATTTTAACAAAATTTTAAATTTATAAAAAATATTATTATATAATTATTTTGAGGGAAATAATGAGAAAAAAAGCTATAATTTTTGATTTAGACGGAACTCTTTTAAACACATTGGAAGATTTGACTGATAGTACAAACTTTGCTCTCAAGTATTTTAATTACCCGCAAAGAACGATTAAAGAAGTTTGTCATTTTATTGGCGACGGGGTTGCAAAGCTGATAGAGCGAGCTATTCCATATGGTTTGGATAACAAAGATTATAATAAGTGTCTTGAAATTTTTAAAAAGCATTATGCTGATAATATGTACAATAAAACATCTCCATATAATGGGATTGTGGAAATGCTAAAAAAACTTAAAAGTAAAGGATACAAAATAGCTGTTGTATCAAACAAATTTGACTTTGCTGTTGAGCATTTATGTGAAAAATATTTTCCAAATTTAATAGATATTTCTGCCGGAGAAAATGAAGCACTGGGAATAAAAAAGAAACCTGCACCGGATATTATTTTAAAAGTTTTAGATAAATTTAATATAAACTGTGAAGATGCAATTTTTGTTGGTGATTCAGATGTAGACATTTTGTGTGCAAAAAATTCTAATATGGATTGTATCAGTGTAGTTTGGGGTTTTCGTGACGAGAATTTTTTAAAAAAACACGGTGCAAAAATCATTATACAAAAACCGGCACAACTCTTTGAAATTCTTGACAATTAAAACCCCCGTGTCATAATCAAAATAATGGCAGTTAAATAAGGATACAAATTATGATCATAATAATGGAGAGGATTGCGACACAGGAACAAATAAGCTCTGTTGTCAATTTGTTAGAAGAACACGGATTTCAAGTTATTGTACATGAAGGTGACGTTCACACTGTAATAGATGCTCTTGGAGACAAAACAACGCTTTCTCCGCACAGAATAGAAGCTTTGGATGGTGTTAAGCAAGTTAAACTTATACGAGAACCTTTTAGACTGGCTTCAAGGGATCGAAAAGCCGAAGATACTGTTATTACATTTGACAACGGAGTGAAAATCGGTGGAGCTAACAAACCTGTATTTATGGTTGGACCTTGCTCTGTAGAAGATGATTATGAAGGGCTTTTAGAAGTTGCCGTTGCAGCAAAGGAATTGGGTTGCCAATTCTTAAGAGGTGGGGCTTTTAAACCTCGAACTTCACCATACGATTTTGACGGACTTGGTGAAAAAGCATTGAAATATTTAGCTAAAGCAAAAGAAGAAACAGGACTTTTAATTGTTACTGAATTAATGGATGCTACGGATCTTGATTTAGTTTGTGAATACGCTGATGTTATTCAAATAGGTGCAAGAAATATGCAAAATTTCCGCCTTTTAAAATCGGTAGGAAAATGCAGCAAACCTGTTGTTTTGAAACGCGGACCTGCAAGTACAATTAGGGAATTTTTACTTGCAGCAGAACATATTATGTACAACGGAAATGAAAAAGTTATTCTTTGTGAACGTGGAATAAAGGGCTTTGACAGTTCATTTACCCGCAATGTCTTAGATATTGCGGCAGTACCTGTTATTAAAAAATATTCACATTTACCGGTAATTGTTGATCCTAGCCACGGTACCGGACAAAGATATTTAATAGAACCGATGGCAAAAGCCGGTTTGGTTGTTGGAGCCGATGGAGTAATGGTTGAAGTTCATCACAATCCTTCTCAGGCATTGAGTGACGGAAAACAAAGTCTTTCTATTCCACAATTTAAAGAAGTTTTTTCAAGATTAAATTCACTTATTAATACTCTACATTTAGAAAAAATTAATCAACCAAGTTTGGCGGAATAAACATTTTTTTACGTTTAGCAGAGATGTTTTTAATTTGTTCTATATAATTTTTACCGGTCAAATTTCCTACAGATTTGTACAATTTTAGAATGGCTGTTTCAATATTATCAGCGTTCAAAGAAACCATGTCATTTGCCATTTCAGCATTTGACATGGCAAGTCTTGTCATATCACGAAATCCGGATGAAGCGATTTGCAAAGCCAGTTTATTATCTTCTGCCGATGCAAAAATTGCCTGCGAAATGACCATAGGCATATGAGAAATTAATGCAACAGCTTCGTCATGTTCCTCTGGAGTTGTAATTACAGGAGTTGCACCAAGTTGGCTTATTATTTGCAAAAGATTTTCATCATTTCCAAAAACAGGCGTAACAACCCATTTTGCACCCTTAAATAAACCTTCAAATGAATTTTCATATCCGCTTTTTTCTGTTCCGGCCATTGGATGAGATGGAATGAATTTGTAAGGTCTATTTTTCTTACAAACAAAACGTTTTAGTGAACATACGTCAGTTACAACCGTATTTGAATCGAGAAATTGTTCTAATTTATCCAGAATTTCCAGCATTTTATTCATCGGAGAACACACAAAAACCAGAGTACAATTTTTCAAGTACTCATAGTCTTTGTATATATTGTCACCGCATTGAGAATTTGAAATTCCAATAACTTCATAGCCAAGCTTTTTAAGATCTTTAAATATAGATCCGCCAATTAACCCCAAACCGATAACACCAATTTTCATGCCGACTCCTTTTGGGATTATTCTATAACAAAAATTCCTGGTTGACTATGCAAACAACACAGATAGACCCTGAAATAAATTCAGGGTGACAACAAAAACTTCCCTCCCTAGCTAGGGAGGGAGTAAGGATGGGTGGTTTGATTTCGCACAAAGGTCGGATATAAGTCCGTCCCCTCTCCCCAACCCTCTCCCGACGGGAGAGGGAGACAGTGTAGTCGAGTTCGCGAGACCAACACTGTCGGGTGAGGGGTTTTTCTTGATTCACAATACTTGTCATCCTGAACTAGTTTCAGGATCTTCTATAATAAAAAATAGGGTGGGGTACATACCCCACCACTAATTAAATAACTAAGCTAGCCTCCTACGCAAACAACGCGGACATCGCCGTAATCGCGGCAGTCGTAGCCCCATCCCGTGTCCGAACTGTAGAAGTTGCGGAACCACGCACCGTACGAGTCCTCCTCGAGGTCACCCCAAAGGCTGAACCACGAAGCGGAGTCTT
>JAFUUC010000108.1 GCA_017471365.1 bacterium | reverse complement strand
GATTCTGTATCTCCTTTTCCTAGTGATGCTGCTGTATTTAAATTCACAACATCTACTGTTTGTTCTTCATTATCACTACCTGTATACTTTATTTCGTTATAAGGTATACATTCCGTGAACGCTGAATTAGTACCGTCGCAGATCTTTGTAATCTTCATGTACTTGCTTAATTCTTCTACAAATTCTGCTGTTGAAGAATAAGTATTGTTTATTCCGCCATGCAAGTCGAGCATGTTAAGTCCTTGAATAAGTTTTGCTTCAGTGACTTTTTTCTGGTTGCCGTCTACTTTTTCGTTCACTTTTGCGATCAGTGTTGGCAGGGTCAGTGCTGCGACTACGCCGATGATTGCAAGGGTGATTAAGACTTCGGCTAAAGTAAACGCTGCTTTCTTAAACCCTCTCCCGCCAGCGTAAGTCTCGCCAGCTCGCCAACGCTGGCTCCCTCTCACAAAGAGAGAGGGGATTGTCTCTGTGGTGGTATGGTTGCCTCTTGCGGGAACACCCCTCACCCCTAACCCCTCTCCCACAAGTGGCGAGGGGAATTCCTCTGTCATACCGAACTGTTCAGAATGACAAAAATCGTTCACCCCAGTGTTCGTTTGTACTTCTTTTTTCATTCAAACTTCCTTTCTAATTTGATATAACATATCTATTATACATGATATAATATATCTATAAATTTGTCAATTGTAAAAGATACATCATTTATATTGTTATTTGAAATAGTAGTCTTTAGAATATGGAATTGAAAAAGCTTTTGGGGCGTCGTATCAAAGAATTGCGTAAGTTACAAAACTTAAAACAAGAGGATCTTGCAGAGAAAATAGGGATTGCCGCTCGTAATATGAGTAATATAGAAACCGGTCGTTGTTTTCCTTCCCCCGACAATTTGGAGAAAATTTCCATAATTCTAAAATGCCGCGTAAAAGATTTATTTGATTTTGAACATCAACAAGATAGTGATGATTTGATATCGGACATCATAATTAGGATTCAAAAATTTGATAATAGGCACTTACGTGATTTTTATAAAATAGCCAGAGCTTTGACTGATTAATATCTGTAATATACCCCCCTTGATTTTATTTTTTTTTAGTGTTAGTCTTACCTTGTCAGAAGTTAAAACAAATACATTTTTTCAAAACTGCTTTCAAGCATTGGTTTTGGTGTATTTAAAAATAGAAAAAGATGTTAATTACTCATTAAGAAAGGTAAAAAAATCAATGGAAAACAATGAAGAATTAAAAGTTGAAGAAGTAGCTGTTGAAGCTGAAACAACCGCAGAAGCATCTGAAACGGTTGAAACTACAGCAGAAGCTACTGAACAAGCTCCTGCTGATGAAAAACCGGCTAGAGCAAGATGCGGTCGTGGTGCAAAAAGACAAAAAATTGAAACAACTGAAGAAAAACCTCAATCCGAATGGACTGAAAATGTTGTTCAAATCAGCCGTGTAACAAAAGTTGTAAAGGGTGGTAAAAAATTAAGCTTCCGTGCAATTGTTATCGTTGGTAACAAAAAAGGACAAGTTGGTATCGGTTGTGCAAAAGCTTCAGAAGTTATTATAGCTATTCAAAAAGCTATTGCTGACGGAAGAAAGAACGTTATTAACGTTCCTATTTTCAAAACAACTATTCCTCACCCTGTTCAAGCTAAATCAGGTGCAGGCTGTGTAATGCTAAGACCAGCTTCTCAAGGTACAGGTATTATCGCGGGTGGTGCTGTTCGTTCAGTATTAGAACTTGCAGGTATCGAAAACATTCTTGCAAAATCTTTGGGTTCAAAAGCTCCTTTGAACGCAGCTTATGCAACTATTGAAGCTTTGAAATCACTGTCAACGTTCAAAGATGTTGCTGCAAAACGCGGCTTAACTATGGCAGAATTTTTAAATTAGTAAATATTGAAAATTATAAGGAATAAAAAAATGGCAAATAAAAAAACAGAAGAAAAAATTCAAATTAAACTTGTAAAAAGTTTAATCGGTACAAAACCTAATCAACGTGCGGTTGCTCGTGCATTGGGTTTCACTAAAAAAGATCAAGTAGTTGAACACGCAGCTAGTGCAACTATTCTTGGTATGGTAAACAAAATTTCTCACCTTGTAGAGGTTGTAAAGTAATCATATTATTAAAAAACTAAAAGAAAGAAGGAAAAAATGGCAAATATAACATTAGAAGATTTGAAACCTGCAACAGGTTCTACATCTAAAACAAAAAGAGTTGGCAGAGGTCGTTCTTCAGGTCGTGGTAAAACTTCTTGCCGCGGTCATAACGGTGAAGGTCAAAGATCCGGAAATTCTTCTAAAAGAGGTTTTGAAGGCGGACAAATGCCGGCTTACAGAAGACTTCCGAAATTGAAAGGCTTCCAAGTATATTCTCGTCTTAACTATGCTGAAATTAACGTGGGCAGACTTGATGCTTTGGGACTTAAGGAAGTTTCTTTGGAAGCTTTGAAAGAAAAATTAACTATTCACCCTTCTTGTGTTGGGTTAAGAGTTTTAGGCAACGGTGAAATTAAGTCAGCAGTTACTGTTAAAGCTGCTTATATTACACCTTCAGCAAAAGAAAAAATTGAAGCCGCAGGCGGAAAGGTTGAGTTAGTATAATGGCACAGGCTATTAAAGGACCTTCGACTGAAGATTTGATGTCTATGTGGAACGCGTCCGGATTGAAACAAAAGATTTTGTTTACTTTCCTTATGATTGCTGTTTGGAGATTTGGCGTTCAGATGCCTTTGTACGGTATTAATAACGCTGTATTCGCAAACATTGCAAGTGGAAATAACATTATCGGCTTTTTGGATCTTTTTGCCGGAGGAGCTTTATCTAAAGTTTCTATTCTGGCATTAGGTATCGGACCGTTCATCACGTCATCAATTATCGTTCAGCTGGTTTCTGTTGTTATTCCGGCTTTGGAAAAATTACAGAAGGAAGAAGGCGAAGACGGTAGACGTAAATTATCTCAATATACCCGATTATTTACCGTAGTATTAGCAGTATTTCAGGCATTTGTTTTTATGTTGTATTTACATCATTTACCGGGTTCTATTATATCTACGGTTAATCCGGTATTGTTCTATATAAATTCAATATGTGTGTTGACTGCTGGTGCTGTACTTGTAATGTGGATTTCCGAACTAATTACTGAAAATGGTATTGGTAACGGTGGTTCACTAGTGATCTTTTGCGGTATTTTGTGTGGTATTCCTTTGTATGCTCACAATACGTTTGAATTAGTTAAATCTAATACAAGGATGCAATTGGCACTGTTAGTTTTACTAGCAATATTTTTTGCAGCAACTGTACTTGTTGTAATTATGCAAGAAGCTGTCAGAAAGGTTGTTATTGTAAATCCAAAACGACAAATCGGCAATAAAGTTTATGGCGGTATGAACTCATTTATACCTTTTAAACTCAATCCAGGTGGAGTTATGCCGATTATCTTTGCGATTGCAATTTTACTTTTCCCATCTACGGTTTTAGCAATAGCAGGTCAAGCAAACTTGCCAACTAATATTAAGACTGTTGTTATGTCTTTGAACCAGTTCTTTAGTCCTGACGGATGGCTGTATTACTTGATTTATATCGGGCTGATTATTGCGTTGACATTTTTCTACGCTTCAATCATGCCGAATATGCAACCAAAAGATATTGCTGATAACTTGAAAAAGTATGGTTCATCTATCCCGGGTGTTAAACCTGGTAGACCAACTGCCGAAGCTATTGATAAAATTTTATCAAAAACTACTTTTATCGGTGCGGTGGCTTTGGGTGTAATTGCTCTTGTACCTTCGTTTGCGAGTCATATTACTCATATTCAAACGCTTCAGGGTATCGGTGCAACATCTTTAATCATCATGGTCGGTGTTGCTCTTGATTTGATTAATCAAGTAAGATCCCACCTTTTGGCAAGAAACTATGAATCATTCTTGAAAGAATAATTTTTAAGTTAATTATAGAAACGACCTCTGTCATTCTGAAACAAGTTCAGAATGACAGAGGTCGTTTTTTATTAACAAGCAATATTTATTTTCTTTTCAAACTTTTCGTCAAATTGTAGATTATTTCCAGCTTTTCTGGAGCATCTCCAATTTCTGCAATATTGCGGTTTATCATTTTTAATAGCTCATCGGAGTTTTTACTGGCATTTGTTGCAAACAGTTCTTCTGTCGTAATATCAAGTGCAATAAGAAGCTTGTCAAGAGTCTCGGCTGTGACAAAATTTTCACCTATTTCAATGCTGCTAAGTGCTCTTTGAGAAATATCAGCCATTTCAGACAATTTTTCTTGAGTATAACCACGTGCAATTCGCAATTTCTTTATTTGTCTGCCAAGTTCTTGTTTAATACCCATACAATTGTAACTTCTTATTTTTAGATTTTTACTACTCAAATGTATTATATATTAAGTTTTATGAACCTGAAATACATTGTAAATACTTGATATCTAGATTTTACTGTTTAAAATTCTGAAAATTAAGCAATTCCGTATTTTATTTTTTTTTAATTTATTTATAAACGCAAGAAAGGAGATTAAGAGATATGAGTATTGAACGTTTACAAAGTGCAACATCGGAACATGGAAGACAAACAAAACAGAAAAAAGTTATTGCTGAATTAAAAAATGGCGAATCTATATTTAAAGTTCGCAATAAGAATTCAAATGGGAAATTGTCAGATGTAATTACTTATAAAGATTTTAATGGAGACGGTGTAATTATGGAAGACGAGTTATATATGATTGACCGCTATGAGCATAATACTGATGGTTCACAGACTGTAAAACGTTATAAGGATAAAGATGGTGATGGTTATAGCGACTCTGTTACTACTTTTAATTATGATAGAAATAAAAATAAAACAGGTCAGGCAATTACAAACCTAGAAGATATTAATTCTGTTAGAAACAGACAGCATATGGCACATGAGGTTACTAACAGGGAAATGATGTCAATTAAAAACGCTTTAGTAATTGGTGACGGTGCTTCAGATCCTATACTGGGGGTTGGTAATAAAAGTAAACAAAATAAAACAATTGCGAATTTAACAACTTCTGAGTATAACAATAAAGCAAATATCGCAACTGATAACAATGGGAATAAGATATTAAGAGTTGATTACGGAAATAATAATCAATATTTGTTTGATGAAGAAGAAGTTCGTACTCCAGATGGAAAGCTTGTTTCTTATTCTCGCGGATACTTTGGAGAAAGTCGATCCGAAATGATAATTGAAAAACTTTTATTTGATGAAAATGGTGAAATAGCACAAGTTATTGAATTTGAATATAGTCATGGGAAATTAGTATCACAAAAAAATATTCCAATTGAAGATAGGTTAACATTACGTGGAGCTATTGTTCACATTGGAATAACTCCTGCTGACGGTTGGGGGGATCCGGAATTGGAAAAATTTGCCCAGGATCATGGATTTTCTATCGCAGGGCATAATTAATTGATTTAATATTTTATATTTAGGACAGATTTTTTTTAATAATCTGTCCTAAATTTTAATTATTTTACATCAATTCTGCGTAAATTACTCCGTTTTCGTATTTTATGATTTTTGCTTGTTGTAAGCTATTGAAAATATCTTCTCTAACCGAAGGAATTTGGACGGTTAAATAATTTCGAGTTATGCCTTTTAGGTTGCCGGAATGCTTGTCCCTATGTTTTTCTATTAAAACTTCCGTTGTTTTACCTATATTTTTTTCTATAAATTCTTTATATTTTTCACGAGAAATTTCTTTTATAATATTAGCACGGCGTTCTTTTTCTTTTTCGTCAACTTGATCTTGCATTGATTCTCCAATTGTACCTTTACGCACAGAATAAGGAAACGTATGAATTTGCGTTAAACCTGAGCTGCCAAGGTTTGAACGGGTTATTTCAAAATCTTCGTCGCTTTCTCCTGCAAAACCTGCAATTACATCGCTACCGATAAAAGGTAAATTAAACATTGAATTTATTTGTTCGATTTGTTTTAAATAATCTTCTGTTTTATAAAAACGATTCATCGAGTGCAAAGTTTTATCATTTGCGGATTGAAGGGATAAATGAAAATGTGGGCAGAACTTTTTAGATTGCTGAAGAAATTCAAGCAATTCGTTATTTATTTCTGTAGGATTTAGTGATCCCAATCTGTAACGATCAATCGAAGTTTGAGTTTCAATTGCTTTGCATAAATCAATTAGTGACATCCCAAATTCTTTGCCCCACTGACCAATGTGTATCCCTGTAAGAATAACTTCTTTAAAACCTTGTAAAGAAAAATGATTTATCTGGCTAATTATGAAATCAAGTTTTGCACTTCTACTTTTTCCTCGGGCTTTCCAAATAATACAATATGCACATCTATTGTCACAGCCATCTTGAATTTTTAAACTTGCACGGGTTTTTGAAGTATCTGACAATTCAATATGGTTAAACTCAGTTTGTTGCATAACATCTGAAGCAACAAATTTTATTTGTTTTTTTATATACTCAAAAAGATTAAGTTTTTCATCATTTCCTATAACATAATCTATAAAATCTTTTTTAAGCAATTCTTCTTTTTCAATTTGGGCAATACAACCTGTAAGTATTGTGATAAGAGTTGGATTTTTATGCTTTGCCGAACGTAAAAGATAAAAAGCTTCGTTATCGCTTTTATGAGTTACTGAACATGAATTAAGAATATAAATATCCGCATCTTTAATATTCTTAACTTTCATTAAGCCGTTTGAAGATAAATTTGCCTCTATAATTGAGCTTTCAAATTGATTTGATTTGCAGCCCATCGTGTGAATATAATAAGTTTTCATTGCACCATATTATCGAAAACAATATATATTGTAAATATTTGTGTATTTATATTTTTCAACTAGCAAAAAAATTTACTTTTGTTTTTAATAATTGTATAATACGGACGTGAAAGTGAAGGTGTAAAATATGCTAGTTAGTGCAGTTTCTTCTAATAAGTTAAATAAACAATCATTTGGTCACCACCAAAATTCGGAAGATATTGAAAGTTATGCAAGAGTCATCGCAAATATGGATGACGCAACGGTACGCAGTCTTTCATACGCTGCGGCTTCTCACCAGGTAAACGATAAAAGATATAACAGAGCAAGAAAATTGGCATTTATATCGATCCCTCTTGCCGGTGCTGTTGCAGGTGCTATTAATGCTACAAAAACCTCAAGAATAGGTAGGGTAGCAGGTGCTGCCTGGGGTTTTGCAGAATGGGCATTACCTTTAGTGACCGGTGCGATTGTATTTAAAGCATCTAATAAAATCGAAAAATCCAGCAAAAAAGCTCGTGATTTTAACCGCAACCATCCGGTTATGTCTTATTTGACAAAAATTGGTGTTGCTGTAGGTACAATTTTGGGAATTACATTCGGAACGAATAAATTAATTGAAAGATATGGTGTAAAATTAACTGACAAATTCGCTCCGGAAATTCTTAAATTTGCAGATAAATTGGATGGAAATTCCGTGTTGAATTTTGCACAAAAACAACTTAACAAACTACCTGAGTTTGTTAGAGAATTGGGTAAAGCATTTGCTGACTGGTCTCCATGGATGATATTGGCAGGAAGTTTTGCTCATAGCTTGTCACATAGTGCAAAAAGAGATGCAGCATATGCTCATAATTATGCAGAATTTAAAGCTTCTCAGACACAATTAAGAGATTATTTTGATATAAAAGAGCATTTAGAAAAAGTTTAGTTTAATTAAAGTTTTAACGAACGCACCAAATTTGAAAAATTTGGTGCGTTTTTATATAATATACCTATGAGGGTTGTTGTTTTAGGAAAAGGGATTATGCTTGCGAATATTGTTCTTGGTGTCCTTGATGCCGGAGCTGATTTGGTCGGCGTTTTTCGATATGAACAAACTTCTCGTTCAAGATTAAAACTTCTATTTGAAGATTATTTTAAGCCAGCCTCTGAAGTCACGCTTTTAAAAAAATTAAAAGCCCGTGAAATAAAAATGAAATCCGCAAACGATCCTCGCTTTCGCAAACTTCTTATTCATTTGAATGTGGATTTGGTTATCGTTGGAACTTGGGGAGAAAAAATAGAACGTGAAACATTTAATATTCCAAAAATTGCAACGTTAAATGTTCATCCATCATTGCTGCCCAAATATCGTGGACCAAATCCTTATATGCAGTCAATATTGCATGGGGAGGAGTTTTCTGGAGTTAGTATACATCTTATGAACGAAAATTTCGATTCCGGTGCGGTACTTAAACAAAGAAAAATCAAAATAAATTCTCAAGATACCTCAAAAGAACTTAGAGAAAAGTCGGTTGTGGCAGCAAGAAATCTGGTAACAGAGGTTATAGATGATTTAAATAACAAGATTATTACCCCTGTTATTCAGGATGATAAATTCGCAACTTATTATCCAAATATTACCGGCGAAGAAAGAATGTTGGATTTTAAATTCCAATCATCTATTGATATTTCTCGGACTATACGAGCATTGCATCCGTTTTTACCGTGTTATATTTCTCATGGTGATAATTTTTTTGTTGTCAATCCTTATAAATTTAATATTTTGTCAAATTTTATCAGTGCTGCACCCGGATCGATTATAGATAAAAATTCTCAAAAAGCGTCTTTGACTATTGTTTGCAGCGATAATAAAGCTATAAGGTTTACTGATTTAAAATTATATGGATCGCGAAATACGAAAAAATATATTGAGCAATTAGATCTGGTGCCTATCAAGTAAAACCATTAAAACAGATATATCTGCCGGTTTTATTCCTCCGATTCGCGAAGCTTGAGCGAGTGTTTTGGGGCGAACTTTGGAAAGTTTATCTTTAGTTTCTGAAGATATATGAGAAATTTTTGTATAATCTATATCATCAGGAATTTTAAATTTTTCAAGTTTACCGGCTTGCTCAACTTGTTCTTGTTGACGTTTGATATAACCGTCATATTCAATTCTAACTTCTATTTGTTCATAAACATCACGAGGAATATTTAATTTTCGAGTAGTTTCATCAATTTCCTGTATAATTTTGTAATTTATATTTGGTCTTTTTATAAGTTCAGAAGCCTTCATACCTCTATCGATATGTTCTTCATATTTTGCAAGAATATTGTTAACTTCCTCGGTTGCAGAAATTTTTAGATTTTCAAGTCGTTTTGTTTCTTCTTTAATAAGTTTTTGTTTATCTTCAAAGCGTTTAAACTGTTCATCATCAATGAGACCGATTTTATGACCAATTGGAGTCAAGCGTTCATCAGCATTGTCTTGACGCAAAAGTAAGCGGAACTCAGAACGAGAAGTCAGCATTCTATAAGGATCCTGAATATCTTTTGTTACTAAATCATCAATTAAAGTTCCTGTATAGGAGGAACTGCGTGAGAGTTCAAGCATTTGTGAATTATTTAAATAATTAAAAGCATTTATACCGGCAATTAATCCTTGTGCCGCAGCTTCTTCATATCCACTTGTTCCGTTTATTTGCCCTCCAAAAAACAACCCTTTAATTTGTTTTGACATAAGCGAGTGAGTTGTCTGTATTGCCGGAACATAGTCATATTCTACAGCGTAAGCAGGTTTTATTATGTGAGCTTTCTCAAGTCCGGGCAAACTTCTTATCATAAGAGTTTGTACATCAGCCGGTAAACTAGTTGAAAAACCCTGAATATAGGTTTCGTAGGTGTTTAATCCTTCCGGTTCTATAAAAATATGATGAGAAGGATTAGATGCAAAACGCACTATCTTATCCTCGATTGAAGGGCAATAACGTGGACCGACCCCTTGAATAAGCCCTTGATACATCGGTGATTTATCAAGATTTTCTCTAATAATTTTATGAGTTTCTTCGTTTGTTTTTGTAAGATAGCAAGGATAAGTTTGTCTTATAGGACGGTTTGGTTTAAATGAGAAGAAATTAAGTTCTTCATCGCCAGGTTGAATTATCATTTTCGAATAATCAATTGTGCGTTTATCTACACGTGCAGGAGTTCCTGTTTTAAGTTTTTTTGTTTGGATACCTAGTTTATGCAATGAATCAGAAAGTCCAATTGCTGCTTTTTCACCAAGTCTGCCAGCACTATAGGCACGTAAGCCTACAAATATTCGTCCTTCAAGCGATGTTCCGGTCGTCAAAACTACGGCTCTTGCCGAGTATTCTATTCCAAATTCATCTATTGCACCTATAATTTTGCCATTTTCAACTTTTAACTCTGTTATGCAGCATTGTTTGAGAAAAATATTTTCGTTATTTTCTATTAAATTTCTCATATATCTAGTATATTCAGCTTTGTCAGATTGAGCACGCAAAGCTCTTACGGCGGGTCCTTTTGAGGAGTTAAGAATTTTCATTTGCAGGTATGTTGCATCCGTTACCTCACCCATTACACCACCTAAAGCATCGATTTCGCGTACTAAAGTTGACTTTGCCGGTCCCCCGACAGCAGGATTACAAGGCTGAAGTGCAATATTATCTACGTTTAACGTGCATAAAAGTACTTTTACTCCCAATTTTGCACAAGCCAATGCTGCTTCGCAGCCCGCATGACCTGCTCCAACCACGATTACATCAAATTTATTATGTAAATAATCGCCATTCATAACTATATTATATGGCAAACATGCATAATTTATGTACTATCAATTATCAATCTGCTCTCAAAATTATATATGTGTTGTTCAATTTTGTGTTAATATACAACTGAAAGAGGAAAAACATGGGGCAAACTTTAGTAGAAAAAATTATCTCGGCACACACTGATCACGAAGTACACTCAGGAGAACTTGTTATTGCAAACGTTGATATATGTGCTGTACAGGACGGAACAGGACCATTGACCGTCGAAGAATTTAAAAAACTTGGCAAAGATAAGCTGTTCAATCCTGAAAGGACAATTCTTTTTATAGATCACGCTTCACCGAGTCCAAGAAAAGAACTTTCTAACATGCACACCACATTGCGGGATTTTTCGCGAGATTATGGAGCTGTACTTTCAGAAGTCGGTTCAGGAGTTTGCCATCAACGTTTGATAGAAACATTTGTTAACCCCGGCGAAATTCTTGTCGGTGCGGATTCTCACACTTGCA
Source organism: bacterium (assembly GCA_017471365.1). Lineage (GTDB taxonomy): Bacteria > Cyanobacteriota > Vampirovibrionia > Gastranaerophilales > Gastranaerophilaceae > Zag111. The sequence goes on along the minus strand of JAFUUC010000108.1, from coordinate 9,605 downwards.
CATCAGGTGCATTAGGTGCTTTTGCAACTGGCATGGGATCCACAGATATTGCCGTTGCTATGGCATTAGGAAAAACATGGTTGAAAGTTCCGCAAACATTTAAGATTATAGTAACAGGAAAGTTCCGAGAAGGTATTTGTGCAAAAGACCTTATTCTTCACCTCATAGGTATGATTGGTGCGGATGGAGCAACATATAAAGCGTTAGAATTTCATGGTGAAACAATCGAAAATATGGAAATGTCTGAACGTTTTACTATTGCAAATATGGCTGTAGAAGCAGGTGCAAAATGCGGTTTATTTATAGCAGATGAAAAAACAAAGAAATATCTCGAAGAACACGGCAGATCAGGCGGGAAATATTTTACACCAGATAAAGATGCCGTGTATGAACGTGTAATTGAAATTGATGCTTCTGCAATTAAGCATACGGTTTCTTGCCCGCACACTGTTGATAATACAAAACAAGCAGACGAACTTAACGATATCAAAGTTAATCAAGTTTATGTTGGGACATGTACAAACGGTCGCATAGAAGATTTAAGAATTGTAGCGAAAATTCTCAAAGGTCAGAAAGTTCATCAAGGTGTTAGAATGCTTATTTGTCCTGCTTCCAAAACTGTATATAAACAAGCTTTGCAAGAAGGTTTACTTGAAACATTTATAGACGCAAACGCTACAATTTTGCCTCCGGGATGTGGACCATGTGTCGGAATTCATGCCGGAATACTCGCAGATGGTGAAGTTTGTCTTACAACTCAAAATAGGAATTTCATAGGACGCTTGGGTAACACAAAAGGCTTTATTTATCTTTCTTCACCTTACGTTGCTGCATATTCGGCAATTAGAGGGTATATTTGCTGCAAATAATTAGTGTTGTTTGTAAACTTGGGTTGCATAAGTGTTGATATGCGGAGTATCGATTTCAAATACATGGATTCTGCCCGGTCCTAGATCCACAGCTATTTCGCCGTTGGAAACTTGAAATTCACTCTTTTCACCATAAGTTGGTAACAGATTAATAAGTTTCTGAGTTCCCTTTAACGTTGGGACTTCAACCTTACAGGCAACGCGACGGTTAACATCTTTATTTGCCAAAACAAGCAACGTTTTACCTTCTCTATGACGAGCAAAAGCAATAATCTGATCCTGAGGATCTTTCTTTTTATCAAGAATAATGTACGAACCTCGTTTTAAAATATGAGCATATTTTTCACGCATTTTGAAACACTCAGTCATAAACTTGCCGATTTCCGGATTATTACCTCCCGGTTTTCTTGATAAATTAAAAATATCCAATTTCCCAACGTGAACAGTCATATTATGATTATCGGTAGATGTGCGGTCAGAATGAGTGTTACCATATTTATACAAATACTTATCTCCCGATTGGAATCCATCAACGATATACGGATTTAGCATCGGCAAAGTTGCCTGCAAACCGGAAGTTAAATTGCAATAAACTTCCCCACCGTGAAACATAGGAGATATATCATCGTGAGTAGCAAATGAACCTATAACGGTTTTCCCTGTATCAACACGATATGACATATTCAGATTGTCAATAACATAGTCGTGCAAGGCTTTCGCATTTTGCCATTCATTAAATATATGGTACTGACCATAATAAGCGTCAAAACCGGCTCTCAATGAATCTTCCGGACGATCATAAGGCATATTCGCCTGAGGAGAAGCATCTTCATAAGTATACGTTTCTGCAAGCCAAGCAAATTCAGGATCACGTTTTCTTGAATAAGGAATAATAATATCCCAAAATTCAACCGGTTTTGCCCTCGCAACATCCGCCCTAATACCATCAACACCCGCATCAATCAACATATCAACAAACTTGCGATGATATTCCAATAATTTTGGATTTAAAATTCTTTTACCCTCGTCATCCCAAGGTTGGAACATCCTAATATCATTCCAGCCTTGCGGAGTTTTCGCAAGTCCATTGGATATTGCCATTAACTCAGGTTCTTTTTTGTATAAATCATAAGAGGCACAACTCGGCATATCGACCATAACTCTAATTCCACGATTATGGCAAGCATCAACAAAAGCCTTAAATTGCTCCTTGTCAGAGCGTTTATCCTTAGGATCAATTAACATCGGATCTATCTTTAATAAGTCTTCAGGGGCATAAACTGATCCCGCTGTACCAAGTGCATTTTCTTTACCTGGAGGATTTATAGGAAGAATATGCAATGTATTAAAACCTTGAGCCTTAATTTCATCCAATCTTTCTATAGCATTTAAAAACGTTCCATGCTGCTCATTAGGTTCAATATACTCATTTCCGTTAAGATCCTTGGCATTGGCTGTTCTCATAAGCAATGCCAGAATAACCGCACTATTTGTAGTGAAAAGAGTTTTTAAATTATTTTTATAAGGTTTAACCGTTTCAACCACCGGCATATTAACTGTAGCTTGATTTTCTAAAAACTTCGTTAACAAATTTGAAGTCTTTAATGATTGGCTCTGTACAGGACTTATATCTTTACTTTTAGGAGCTTCTGGTCTGTAAAAATTATTAATATTTATATGGCTTGTGGATACATTTTGAATCATTATCTATTCTCCTTTTCGGATTTTGCCATTTTGCCCAAGAAAAACTGAGAAAATACCGTAATTCCAAGGACAGAAGCACCTAATGTTCCAAACATCTTAAGCCATTTTGCACTATTGTAACGCTGTCGAGCAAGTTTGGAAACCATTTCATCAGGGGCACATCCAAGTAAAAGCATTCTTAACATAGAACTTGAGCCACACTCATGACCATTCACCAGATGATTAGGTTTTGCAAAATACTTGTCACCCCCCAAATATTTTAGAATTTCATGCCTGTAATTCATAAAATCTTCCATAAACAAAGCGTCTTTAATTTTTGCCATTGTATCAGGATGCAATTCCCCATCGTACATAAGTTTCATAGCAGCTTCAAAGAAATTTTTATCGTTAGAAAGTTCAACCAATTCCTCTGGATTAAGTTTACCTAAATATCTGTTAACAACTCTACCTGCCTCGGTTTCAATTTGAGAATAATAATCCGCTGCCCTTGTCCAAGGATTGCGTTCAAGGTTTCTTCTTGCGTAAAATTTAACTGCATAATCAGAACTATGACCGCTTATCAAAAGATTTTTGCAAAGTTCAACCAATTCTTCTTTGACTTCTCTTGGCATTGTAGAAGTCAAAACATGATCAATATACTCGACCTTCGAAATTCTGTGGTAAAAATCTAAAGTATTCAAAATTCTGTAGAAAGAACTTTTCACACCCATAACCCTATCTTGAACAAACTGTAGGTGTAAATGTTTTAAAGATGTAGTTCCCTCTTTGTCAAAGCCAACAAGAGCATCCGCGGTTTCATACAATCCGGATTTTCTCAATGCTTCAGCAGCCTGATTAAACACAGTTTCTACCTTATCTCTAAAAATTGTATCTCCAATCTCTTTTTTAGTCGTATCCGCAGCATGGTAAAAATCTTCAAAAGTACGTTGATCAGGGAGGGTAGACAATTCTTTTTGAAGGGCTGTTATAACATTTGAATAACGTAAATCATCAGAAACAATGTATTCAAATTTTTCTCTTAACAATTTTGCAACTAATTTGCGATCAAATCTTGTCTGTTCAATTTCTTTTTTAGTAATTCCTAATGGTTCTAAGAGATTTCTAGCAATAGCATTCCAATCGTCAGCAAGAATTGTTTCAGGAGCCTGTGCATACTTGATATAAGAATATTTATCAAGAACAATTATTTCTGAACGCAAATCATTCAATATTGATAGTGCAGATCTCAACCTTTGAATTACATCTTCATTTAAAATTGCGGAATGTTTAACCCTCAATGCTTCCGTTAATTGAGCAAATTCACCGTAATTTTTTGAATGTATAAGTTTTTTAGCGTACAAATTAAGCCTTGAATTAACAGGAGAATCAGGATTACGCTGTACAAAATCATCTATTTTATCAAGTAAAAGAGATTGAATAACTTTTATATGTTCAGAAAAATCTTGTATACCTTCAGATAATAACCCCTTTTCATTCAAAGCATTTTCTATAGTTTGTTTATCCGGAACGATAGAGGCAAGAATTTCATCAGACAATTTTAAAGGAGCAAAATTATTTTTCAACGTTTGCACAACACTTTCAATTGCACTGTCACCAACACTAAAAGAATGCATAGACGGTAAAATTGAACGAACATCATTCTCGATACTAGCTGCTGTTACCGCATCAAAATCTTCTGTCATTGTTTTTAATATTTCATCAACAATTTCCGGGGTAATAGATTCTCCTTTATTCTTTGCAAAAATACTTTCTAAATGTTCAAGGTTTTTTGAAAAATCATATTTTTTAATTTCCTGCGGGAAATTTGTCATTAACTTATTTGCCTTGTCTAAAAGATGCTCTCTTTGATAATTTTGAATTGGTTGCTCTAATGCATTACAAATCAATGCACTCATTATCGGTGTTGCAAAACCGGAAGTTAACATCCATAAAGTATTATTTTGAAGAGCAATTTTACGCATTTTTTCTTGAATAAAATCACGTCTGTTCTTCATATCCTTCGGAACACCCATTCTATCACCAATTTTGTTTATCTCTTCGTCCGAATAAAGATCCCAAGGAATAAATTGATGATCAAGGTAGAATAATTTTTTTCTTCCATAATTATCAACATACTGCTGTCTTACATTAACCCCGTGGATTAAATACGCAGGAAGCTGAAGTGCAAGTTTTGGCCAAATATCCATTGCTGCAAAGAATGAACCTAAACCAACAAATTCCATAACTTTGGTCAATGGAGTTTGTTTTCTAGCATAAAGATAAGAAGCTATAGCAAGACCGCCAAGTTTCATACCTATATCATTCAATCTGCCAAGTTCGTGATCATTAGCCTCCCCTCTTACGGAATGTTTGAACGCGTTAAAATCATACTTAGCATCTTTGAAAAATTCGGCAGGAGCATCAAAAATATTCGTCCTTACAAGATGCCCGTTACTTGGTAATGGTTTTATAAAAGTTCTTGTAGAAAGTTCTTTCTGAACATCAAAATTCTTCTCAGCCTTTTGCGAGTTATATTTTTGTACAGCAGGAGCGGAACTTGAATAAGATTGAATTAAATTTGTTTTCATCTAACTCACCACACTTTCTCTATGCTTATCCATAACATCATTTGCCGTAACTTTTGCAGGTTTTTTAGTTAAATGCACAGCATTTAACACTCCTAAAATAGTCACACCAAGTGCAGTTCCTAAAATTAATTTACCGGAATATCTTTCCAATTTTGAGAATGAATGTTCTCTGCCTTTATAAAGCTCTTTCGCACTATCAACAAAACTTTCTCCAAAAACTTTTAATGAATGAATAAAATCATTAGGTTTCCAGAATTTTAAAGTCGCTACGCGAAAATAATTTTCCCACGGTTTCTGAAATGCAAGTGCAACACCCGTAGCAGCCCACATATAAGAAGAAATTGTTCTAGCCAAATTTGATTTTACGAGTACTTCCTTATAAATAGGTTTGACTTCTTGATCTGAATCATTTAAATTTTCACCCAAACCATTTTTCTTCGCTATTTTATCAAAAATTTCATTTTCATTACCTACTTTATGATCTTTGTATAATAAATCCCAGCGAGTAAAATCCACACTTTCTCCAACTTTGTGATATTCAATACTCATCAAATCAGAATCTTCTGGTCTTTCTTGAAGCTGATAATTAACTTTCGCATAAGGAAGCTGAGTATCTATGCCAGTAATCCATTTTACCGGAAGATTGGTAAACGACTGTGAGATAGATTTAAATAAACCGTAAAACAAAACCCCGAGAGCCATTTTATTCCCAAGTGATGAAGCTTTCATTTTTTCAAAAGGAGAAAAATATTTATTTGCGGAATTAAAAACAGCCATCAACGTCCCGCTGCCTACAAGATAAGGGACAATTCCCATTGTTAAAAATTCATAAAAATTAGAATTTATACTCCCCTTCAACCCTTTTGCCGGATACACCGTAAATGATTTAGTTAATTTATCTAGAGCAATTCTGGAACGAGTGGAAAAATTATTTTCAAGCAAAGTATCCCTGTCGTAGGGAATTTTTTTCCCCTTATCCTCATTTCCCCCAAATAATATTTTTTTATCGTTAAAATTACTATTTACCGGTAATATCATGACCACTCCGCGTTACAGAATTTGAATAACTCTCAAGATTTTTTTTTGATAGAAAGACCATTCTATTTTTACATTTTTTTACAATAACAATTACTTATAGACACTAAAAAATACTGTCGTACATACCCCCATTAATACACAATACCATGCGAAAATATTTAAAGAAAATTTTGATATAAATTTCATAAAATATTTTATACACAAATATCCTACAACAGCCGAAACAAATGTTCCGGCAATAATTGCCCCCCAATTGTAAGAAATCGCTTCAGCAACATCTATTTTGATAAGCGGATAAACCATAGATGCACCCAGAATAATCGGAATACTTAAAAGAAATGAATACCTCGCCGCAGTTTCTCGATTCAACCCCGAGAATAACCCCGTTGCGATAGTCCAGCCGGAACGAGAAAAGCCTGGTAAAACAGCTAAACCCTGAGCCAAACCTATTAAAATAGATTTCTTTAAATCTAAACTCCCCGCCTCTTTCTTTTTGCCTGATAAATATTCACTAAAAAACAAAACTCCACCAGTAAATATTAACAAAAATCCAACCAACGCAGGGTGATAAACAAGGTGTTCTGCTACTTCATTCAAAGGCAGTGCTAAAATTATCGTTACAATAGTACCAAATATAATATACAATCCTAGTTTTGCATTGCTATCTTCGAGTGAACGATTTTTAGCAGCATTCCAAAGAGCTTTGCAAATTTCAAAAACTTCTTTTCTAAAAAAAATTAATACTGCGACTAACGTCCCCAAATGAAGCATTATATCTAAAAATATTTCTTCATTAGACTGAATTACTTCAACCGGAATGCCTTTGAATACTTTATAGAAATTTGATGTAAAAACTAAATGGGCAGAACTTGAAATCGGCAAAAATTCACTCAAACCTTGAACTATACCCATTAATATTGATTGTATAAAATTCATTAATCTTCCTCAAAATAAGAACAACAAGAAGTTTGTGTTTCCCAAACAGAAATTTTACTCAACTGCACAATTTTTTCTTTTAATTTTGAATAAATATATGCAGCAATCATTTCACTTGAAGGACTTTCACCTTTAAAATCAGGAAGTTCATTCAAATCTTTGTGATCAAGGGTTTCTAACACCGCATTAAGTTCTTTTTTCAGAACTTTGTAATCAATTAATATATTACTTTTATCAAGACTCTCTCCTTGCACAAAAGCCTCAACCATCCAATTGTGACCGTGCTGATTTTCACAAGCACCTTCATAATTTAACAAATGATGGGCGGCAGAAAAAAATGCCTGCGTTTTAATTTCGTACATAATTTACATTCTCCCCTTACAAACTTCAAAAACAAAATCACACAGTTCCCGAACAGCACCGTGACCACCGTTTGATTTTGCCCTAAAATTACAAACTTTTTTCACTCTATTTACAGCATCCGCCGGGCAAGCGGCAATTGCAACATTTTCAAGTATCTGAAGATCCGGTTCATCATCCCCCATATAAGCTACTTGAGAAAAATCCAGATTATATTTTTCCATAATAGCTTGAAGAATTGGTAATTTATTTTTAACACCTTGAAAAACTTCAGTTATTCTAAGATCATTTGCCCGACATTCAACCGTTCCATTGTTTCTTCCTGTTATAACAGCTGTTATAAATCCGCTTTTTGCCATTTTAGCAAGCCCATGACCATCTTTGGCATTAAAAGTTTTATATTCAACACCGTTTTCATCATAAGTAATGCTGCCGTCTGTCATGACACCGTCAACGTCAAATGCCAAAAGTTTTATCTTTTTTGCCCTGTCTTTTAAACTCATAATTACGCAACTCCGGCTCTCAACAGGTCGTGAACGTGAATAACCCCAACTGGATAATTATTTTCATCAACAACAGCAAGTGCAGTAATTGAATATTTTTCCATAAGATTTAAAGCAGATGCTGCGTAAGCATCGGATGTTATAGTTTTAGGGTTAACAGTCATAACATCTTTTAATACAGGAATACTGTTGGGATATTTTAAAAGTGTTCTTCTGATGTCACCGTCAGTGAGAACACCAATTAGCTTTTTGCTATCATCCAAAATCATTGCCATTCCCAATTTGAACTCAGAAATTTTTTCAACAACAGTAGTAAAAGGTGTATTCACATCAACCAACGGCATTCTTTCTTCAGTAAGCATAAGATCTTTTACTTTGTAAGTCAAACCTTTACCGAGTTTTCCGGACGGATGATAAAGCAAGAAATCTTCTTTAGTAAACCCCTTTCTTTCCATAAGACAAACTGCCAAAGTGTCGCCCATAGCAAGAGTAGTTGTAGTACTGGCAGTCGGAACATTCCCTAGCGGACAAGCTTCACGTTCTACTGAAATATCCAAAACTACATCACTTGTTTTACCGAGAGTAGAATTAGAATTACCTGTCATTGATATCATTGGACAACCAAAACGCTTGATTAGAGGCAAAAGATTCATAAGCTCTTGAGTCTCACCACTATTTGAAATCGCGATAATTACATCATCTCTTGTTATTACACCGGAATCTCCATGAGTACTTTCAGCAGGATGAAGAAAATATGACGGAGTACCCGTCGAAGACATAGTTGCCGCAATCTTTTTGCCGATTAATCCGGATTTCCCCATACCGGTAACTATAACTCTACCTTTGCAATTGTAGAGAAGATCGAGTGCTTTTTCAAAGTTTTCACCTAAACCATTTTTCAAGCGTAATATTGAATTAGCTTCAATATCAAGAACCTCATTCGCCAATTCAAGAGTTTTGTTCAAAGTCATCATATCCTTACATCCCTTTACTAACTAAAAGGATTATATCACAACAGAACCCAAATGAAAGAAATATTTACAAAAGTTTTATTTTCCATATTCAACTAATTGATTAAAATCAATTCCCAATGTTTCAAGTAATGCAAGAATCGTTAACAGAGTTGGTGCCATTTCCGCCCTCTCAATTTTTCCAATATGAGTAGGATTCAAATTGGCTGCAACACCCAATCTTTCAAGAGAATACCCTCTGCGAACACGCTCAGCTCGCAAGTTGTTACCAAATTCAACTAATTTAGGATACTTCATAAGAATATTTTATCTTATTGACAGATATTTATTGAATATTATAATGATAAATATAATCATTATCATGATTAATTATATGTGAATAAGGATTAAAAGGAGAAAACAATGAAAAAAACAGCATTTACATTGGCAGAGGGTGCTACGCACACAAACACGCCACCATTGGTAGCTAAAGCAGCCTTCACTTTGGCAGAGGTCTTAATCACCCTTGCAATCATTGGCGTAGTCGCAGCACTGACTTTGCCAACACTGATCGCAAAAGTGAACGAAAAAGTCGACGGCAATCAGAAAAAAGTCACCGAAGCCAAACTTATTCAAGGCTTGAATATGCTCGATTTGCATGGTGGAATCAACAATACT
>JAFUUC010000107.1 GCA_017471365.1 bacterium | reverse complement strand
CTGGAGCCGTTGAAGTCATAAATACCCGCTACACAAGAGTGAATTTGTTTATTATCTACCTTTACACTATCCGGATCTGAGATACATTTTTTATCATAAGATAGAATAATCGGTGTACCGTCTCCTAATACTATTGCAACAGGGTTCATAAAATCTTTCTCTCCACCGGTTGGAAGGTTTAGAGAACTTGCTGAATTTATTTTAGATAATTCAATAGATTTTTGTTCACCGTTTTGAATATAGTTTAATTCACTATACGGTAGACATTCTGTAAATGCTTTTGTTGTTCCGTCACATACGGCTGTAATCTTCATGTATTTACCTAATTCTTCTACAAATTCAGCAGTAGAAGAATAAGTATCATTCATACCTCCGTGAAGATCTAACATGTTTAGTCCTTGAATAAGTTTAGCTTCGATAACAGCTTTTTGGTTTGAGTCAGCTTTTTCGTTGATCCTTGCAATCAAAGTTGGCAGGGTCATTGCTGCGACTACTCCGATGACTGCTAGGGTGATAAGTACTTCTGCCAAAGTAAAACCCTGTTTAAAATTTTTCATAACTTCTCGTCCTTTCTTAAGTTCTACATATATATTATAGTACATTTTTGTCTGATTTTCAATACTTAGACAAAAATGTACTTTTTTACCGGACAAAATTGTACTAAAATTCAAGCAATGTAAAAAAAGAGCAAAACGTTGTTTGAGAATATTGATAGAAAATTTATTGGTAATGAAATAAAAAAAGCTCGCAAAAATAAAAGACTTTCTCAATTCGAGCTTGCTGAGATTACCGGTATAGACGAAAAGCAAATTTACCGCATAGAATCCGGTCTATCAAGTCCAAAGTTAGAAAATTTTCTCAAAATTGCCGATGTTTTAGATCTTGATATAAAATATTTTAACCCGGCGGGGTTTGACAATATACCTTATGCAAAAGAAATTCTAGAAATTCTTTTTAAGATGTCACATGAAAAAATTAAAATTTGCTATGGGGTTTTGAAAAGTTTGAGCGATAATCTATAAGATTTCTTAACCTAAGGTAAAGATTTTGGTGCAATTAGTTTGTTTGTGTTACAATACTCTTGTAATCCGATAGACTGGGGAGTAGATTATGTCAGAAAATGTTACTAATGATAGTGGTTTGGAGGCATTAGCTCAGGCTGAAGCGAATAGAGCTGCTGAAGAACTTAAAAAACAAATAAACGAAGAATTTAAAGATCCGTTCGAGGGTAATCGTGAAGAAATAGAAACTCACACTACAGAAGATTATGGTGCAAGTAATATACGTGTGTTAGAAGGGCTTGAAGCTGTTCGGGTAAGACCTGGTATGTATATCGGTTCAACTTCTCAAAGAGGTTTACACCATTGTATATACGAAATTGTAGACAATTCGATCGACGAGTCTTTGGCAGGATATTGTACGGATATTTTTGTAACGATCAATCCGGATAATAGTGTTACTGTAGAAGATAATGGTCGTGGGATTCCTGTTGATGTAAAAGAAGGAACCGGAAAATCCGCTTTAGAGATCGTTCATACCGTGTTACACGCCGGCGGAAAATTCGGTGACGGCGGTTATAAAGTTTCCGGCGGTTTGCACGGTGTAGGTGCTTCTGTTGTAAATGCTTTATCTGAAAAGTATATTGTAGAAGTTTCCCGTCAGGGTTATGTATGGCGTCAGGAGTATATGAGGGGCGAACCAATGGCTCCTGTCGAAAAAGTTAGAGAAACCGATAAAACCGGTACGAAAACTACTTTCTGGCCTGATCCGGAAATTTTTACCGAAACAACTGAAATCGACGCGGAAGTAATCGGAACTCGTCTTAGAGAAATGGCATTCCTTAATAAGGGTTTGAAAATTATTTTCAAACATTCGGGTATGGAAGAAGCTGAAATTTTTCACTATGAAGGCGGCATTGCAAGTTATGTTGAATTTTTGAACAAAAACAAAACTTCACTTTATGACAAACCTATTTATATTGATAAGGTAGTCGGCGATATTCAGGTTGAAGTTGCTATGCAATATACTGATTCTTATGCTGAAACAATTTTGTCATTTGCTAATAATATTAATACACATTTTGGCGGAACGCATTTGACAGGTTTTAGGAATGCAATTACTCGTGTTTTAAATGACTATGCTCGTAAAAATAATATTCTAAAAGATTCTGAACAAAATCTTTCGGGCGAAGATGTGCGTGAAGGTTTGACAGCGATAGTTTCTGTCAAAATTCCTAACCCTGAATTTGAAGGACAAACTAAAGAAAAATTGGGTTCTGCCGAAGCTTTAGGTGCTGTTCAAGACGCGGTTAAAGACAAATTGCAAGAATGGCTTGAATTTAATCCGAAACTTGCAAAAATAATTATAGAAAAAACATTACAGGCTCAACGTGCAAGAGAAGCTGCAAGGCGTGCAAGAGAATTGACCAGAAGAAAAACCGTTCTGGAAAATTCGACTTTACCGGGTAAATTAGCCGACTGTTCAAACAGAGATCCGTCCCAGTGTGAAATTTATCTTGTCGAAGGTGATTCTGCGGGTGGTTCTGCAAAACAAGGAAGAAACAGAATGTTTCAAGCTATTTTGCCATTGAGGGGTAAAATCTTAAACGTTGAAAAAGCTCGCCTTGATAGAATTTACGCCAATAACGAAATCCAATCTATGGTTCAGGCTTTCGGTATAAAAATCAGCCGTAATCCTGAAGAAGTTGATATTGAAAAATTGAGATACCACAAAATTATCATCATGACGGATGCTGACGTTGATGGAGCTCATATCAGAACTTTGATGTTGACGTTCTTCTTCCGCTATGCTCGTGCTTTGATCGAAAACGGTTATGTTTATATTGCTCAACCGCCTTTGTTCAAAGTTACTCAAGGCAAGACTTCGGAATACCTGTTCAATGAACACGTTCTTGATAAAATGCTTAAAGAACGCGGTATTAAAAACTTGAGTCTCTCTGACAAGGATAAAAAGAACGTTAAAACAGGTGAGGGTTTGCTCGAACTAATAAAAAATATGTCGGAATTTTATCGTTCTTATAACAATCCTATTTTGAACTTGTATCCGGCTGTATTTTTGAGAGGTCTTGTACGTTCGAACATTGAACTTGCAGATTTTGACGATCAAACAAAAATGAACGAAATTTGCGAATATTTGAATCATTATTTGATTGATCACGCTAAAAATTACAACATTGCCGAAGCAGAAAAATACAGAGTTGAAGTTCAGTATAACGCTGAAGTTGCAAAATATTCGTTCGTTTTGCATTTGAACGATGAAGAACATGTAATTCTTAATCAAAATATTATCAAGAGTTCGGAGTATAAGAGGTTGAAAACTTCTTATCCGCTCATTAGAGATTACTTGATTGAAGAATCTGACGGACTTTTATTGGAAACTGATACTGAAAAATATGAAATTCATTCTTTTGAAAAATTGCAAAAAATTATTGACGACAGAGGTCAAAAAGGCTTGCAAATTCAAAGATTCAAAGGTCTTGGTGAAATGATGCCTCAACAGTTGTGGGAAACTACAATGGATCCGGCAACAAGAACACTTTTGAAAGTTGATATCGAAGATGCAATGATTTGTGATCAATTGTTTGATGTATTAATGGGTGACAGAGTTGAGCCTCGCCGTGATTTTATTAAAGCGAACGCGGTTTATGCAACAAATATTGATACCTAGAAGTAAAAAAAATAAGGAGATTCTGAAAAAATTCAGTAAGTTGGGCATACCCGCCCAACACTGACAGGAGAAAAGAATGAAGAAAGAATTTATATTTTTAGGACCACCGGCATGCGGAAAAGGTACTCAAACATCAAAACTGGCAAAACATTTTGGTTTGCCGCATGTAGATACCGGATCACTTTTACGTTCAGAAATCGCTTCGGGTTCTGAAAATGGTAAGGTCGCAAAATCTTTTATTGATAAAGGGAATTTGGTTCCGGTCTGGTTAGTTGGAGCGATTATTAAAGATCGATTGGCTCAAGAGGATTGCAAGAACGGATATATTCTTGACGGTTACCCAAGAAGTGTCGAGCAGGCAGATCTTTTGACTAAGATTAACAAAGAAATTGACGCAGATGAGGCTGCTGATTTTAGAGCTATTTATTTTGATATAGACGAAAGCATTCTTATTTCCAGAATTGTTAATAGACGTTCTTGCCCTAAATGTGGTGAGATTTATAATTTAAAATTTAAGCCGACAAAGGTTGAAGGAATTTGCGATTTGTGTGGCGAAAAACTTGTTCAACGCAAAGATGACAACGAAGAAACCGCAACCGCAAGATTTGATACATATTTTAGCGAAACAGCACCTTTGATTGAATATTATAAAAATAAAAATGTTCTTATTGATTTGAATGCAGACGGTTCAATTGAAGAAGTTTGGCAAAGACTTTTGCAGGTTGTAGGTTAAAATTTCAATAATTCATATGGTTTAACGTTAAGAGCTTTTGCAATAAGCCTTATTCTCGATAAAGGTATGTCTCTATGAGCATTTTCAATGTTTGCGATATATGAATTGTCGGCAAGAATTTCATAGGCTTATTTTTTATGAAAATTAAAGTATTTAAATTAACAGAGGGTACTACCGGGTTAAATGAAAAAGAAACAACCCACCCCAACCCTCCATATCCATGGAGGGAAAAATTATTAAAGATTCTGAAACAGCCCTGCATACAGGCTCACACGTCCTCGCTCCGCTGCGGCGGTTCGCTTTGTAAAGTTCAGGATGACAAGTTTAGTGGTGGGGGAGATACCCTAACCATATCTTTCTAAAAGCAACAGATAAAAGGGCTTAGTAGACAATAACTACTTGTAAAAACATGCTTTCTATCGTATAATACAATCAAAGGAGAAGGTGTGATGAAAACATTTGAAGGACAGCTTGTAGCTGCTAAGGATGACAAATTTTGTATAATTCTATCTCGTTTTAATGATTTTATAGGTGCAAAACTTTTATCGGGTGCTATTGATGAATTAAAAAGACACGGGGTAGAAGAAGAAAATATTGATGTTGTAAGAGTTCCCGGAGCATTTGAAATTCCTGTAGTTGCTCAAAAATTTGCAAAGACAGGTAAATATAATGCACTTATTACTCTTGGGGCTGTTATAAAGGGTTCAACACCTCATTTTGATTACGTTTCATCAGAAGTTGCAAAAGGAGTTGCACAGGTAAGTTTACAAACCGGTGTTCCAGTCGCATTCGGCGTTTTGACAACAGATAACATAGAACAAGCAATTGAAAGAGCAGGTACAAAGGCCGGGAATAAGGGATCAGATGCGGCTAAAACTGCAATTGAAATGGCAAATCTCATGAAAATATAGTTTGATATTAAAATACACTGCATCATTATAAGGAGTAAGACTATGACAGAAGCTATCACTGAGTATAGGAATGAAAACACCAAAGATATTGATCTTCTTTCAACCATTGATATGGTTAGAAAAATGAATGAAGAAGATAAAATTGTCGCAAATGTAGTTGGTGATGTTGCAAGCGATATTGCCACTGCTGTAGATATTATAGCAAGAGCATTTTTAAAAGGCGGTCGTTTATTTTATTTTGGAGCTGGAACATCCGGTAGATTGGGAATCTTAGATGCTTCTGAGTGTCCTCCAACGTTTAGTGTTGATCCTTCTATGGTTCAAGGGCGTATTGCAGGTGGTAAAGAGGCTCTTTTGTTTGCAGTAGAAGGTGCTGAAGATAATTTTGAAGCAGGGAAAAATGATGCTTCTATTCTTACGGAAAAGGATGTTTGTGTTGTAATTTCAGCAAGTGGAAATCCAAAATATTTACTTGGAGTTTTGGATAAGGCTGATGAGGTTGCTTGTGCAACTATTGCCGTGACTTGTAATTCTCAAGGACGTATTGCACAAGAAGCCGGTCATGTGATTTGTGCAGAAGTTGGTCCTGAAGTAATTGCCGGTTCAAGCAGATTGAAAGCAGGTACCGCACAAAAAATGATTTTAAATATGCTATCAACAGGTTCAATGATAAAAATTGGAAAAACATATGAAAACTTTATGATTGACCTTAAGGCAGTGAATGAAAAACTAAAAGATCGTGCAATTAGAATAGTTTCACAGATTTCAGGAGTTTCAAATAGTGAAGCACTTGCAGCATTACTTAAGTGCAATTGGGAAATAAAAACTGCAATTGTAATGCTTACCACAAAATCAGATGCAGATAATGCTCGTCTTGAACTCAAAAGACATGGCGGTGTTTTAAGACGATTAATAAAAGAAGCCGTATAAAATGAGAGGGGCAGACAAATGAAATTAACAGTTTTAGGAGCGGGATGTTGGGGGTTAACTTTAGCTTGGCTTTTAACAGATAACTTTGAAGAAGTTACCGTGTGGGGCAGATCCCAAGATATATCTGATGATTTGAGACAAAATAAACATACCTCAAAACCGTTAGAGGTTCAGCTTCAACCAAAAGTTAAGGTAACTTCCGACTTATCAGATGCTATTAACAATGCCGATATTATATTATCTGTAGTTGCAACCTCCGGAACTCGTGATGTATGTGAAAATTTAAAAATTGCGGGAATTAAACCTGATCAGATCTTTGTTAATGCGTCTAAAGGTATTGAACTTCCTTCTCTGATGAGAATGTCTGAAGTAATTAAAGATGTATTACCTGAACAAAAACTGGTTGTGTTGTCTGGTCCGACCCTTGCTAAGGAAGTTTTGCAAGGAAAACCTACAGCAGCTTGCGTTGCTTGTGAAGATATTGAAACTGCGAAGTTTGTACAAAAAGCTTGCAATGTAACTAATAAATTTAGGCTTTACACAAACACCGATGTAATTGGTGTTGAACTTGGCGGAAGTTTGAAGAATGTTATAGCAATTGCTTCCGGATTTGCACATGAAATGGGGCTTGGAGACAACTGTTCCGGCACACTTTTAACTCGTGGTATGGCTGAAATTGTTCGGGTGAGCATTCAATTAGGAGCAAATCCTTCTACACTATACGGGCTTTCAGGCATGGGAGATTTAATAGCAACTTGTTCTTCTCCAATGTCAAGAAATTATACCGTTGGCTCAATGTTAGCTAAAGGGAAAAAAGTTAATGATATTTTATCAGAACTTGGTTCCGTTGCCGAAGGTGTAAAAACATCAAAAGCGATATGTGAACTTGCTAAAAAACTTGATATTGAAGTACCTGTTTCAAATGCAATATATGAAGCAGTTTACACAGATATTACTCCACAAGAACTTTTGTCAAAATTAATGAACAGAAAACTTAAAGAAGAAGAAAGATACGTATAATGAAATTTGCTGTAAGATATTTAAAAAATACATTTTATCCGTTAAAAGTGCCTGAAAATATTCAACTGGAAGACGGACAAATGGTAATAGTACACACAGAAAAAGGAGATGAAGCTTTAAAAGTTTTTCTTGTCAATCCTCAAATAGAAAATGCCTGGAAAAATTCAAAGCTTAAACCAACTCCGTTACCTTTTATTCGTACAATGTCGCAAAGAGACTTGCAAACTCTGGATGATATAAAAAAAGAGGAAATTCAGGCTTTTTATAAATGCAGAGAACTTGTAAAACAACATAAGCTTGCAATGAATTTGTCTCAATGCAGAATCACATTTGACAGAAGAAAAATAACATTTTATTATACAGCACCTGAAAGGGTTGATTTTAGAGGATTATTAAAAGATCTTACACAGGCATTTCCAAGAGTAAGAATAGATCTCAGGCACATAGGTGTCAGAGATGAAACTTCAATTCTTGATGGAGTTGGAATTTGTGGTCAACCATTCTGTTGTTCAGGTTTTTTGAGAAAATTTGCAACAATTAATGTAAAACTTGCAAAAGATCAAGGAATGCCTATTGCTCCCGGCAAAATTTCCGGAACTTGTGGCAGACTTTTATGCTGCTTAACTTATGAATATTCAAATTATATTGATGCAGCAAAAGGAATGCCCCCAATTGGTTCATCTGTTATGACAGCAGATGGTTTGGGTAAGGTTTGTAATTTACAATTTATGAGCGGTAAAGTTTCTGTAAAATTAGAAGATGGCAAAACAAAAGAGTTTGATAAAACTGATATTGAAATGGTAGATGCAGATGTAAATGTTGAAATAGATACAAATATTTCAATTAACAGCTATACAGAAGAAGACCAAAATATTGATATTAAACAACTTGAAGATGATAAAAACAGTTCTACCGGTAATATTTAAATATCTAAGTCCGATCTACAACCGACTTTTGGTATGTCATACTTAGTTTATTTCTTGCACAGGTGTACAATTTATGTTACCATGTTGGTATGATAAACAGAAAATCGCGTGATGAAATAAAAAAAATGATACATGCAGGACATATCGTTGCCCTCGTTCACCAAAAAATGAAAGAAGTTTTGGAACCTGGTATTTCGACCAAAGAGCTTGATAATATAGCAATGCAAGTAATCAAAGAAAATAGGGCAATCCCTACATTTCTCGGTTACAGTGGTTTTCCGGCAAGTATTTGCACCTCAATAAACGAACACGTCGTTCATGGTATACCTTCAGAAAACGAAATTCTTAAAGAAGGTGACATCATAGCAATAGATGTCGGTGCAACATATGGTGGTATGGTAGGTGACAGTGCCTGGTCATACGAAATAGGGAAAGTATCACCGGAAGTTCACAAGCTTATGCTTACAACAGAAGAAGCTCTATTTGCCGGTATAGAACAAATGAAACCGGGTAATGTACTTGATGATATTTCAAAAGCGATAGAAAGTGTTGCAAATAGGGAAGGTTACGGTATAGTTCGCCAATACGGAGGACACGGAGTTGGTCATCAAATGCACGAAGACCCGTTCCTGTATAACTACAGCGTAGGAGACAAAACTTTAATAAAATCCAACATGGCTATAGCCATAGAACCAATGCTTAACCTTGGTGGTGACGATGTTGAAGTTGCTTCTGACGGTTGGAAAGTTACGACCAAAGACAAAAAACCGTCTGCTCATTTTGAACATACGGTAATAGCAACCGATGACGGTCCAATTATTACAACAAAATTGTAAGGGATGAAAATTTATGAATTATTACGTGGGGCTTTCGTTGGCACCCAACTCAACCATTGACACAGGGGTCGCAGTAATAGACGAAGATAACAGTATTATTACTCTCGATAAACTCTACAAAATGAATGATATAATCTTCTTTTTTGAAAATTTTTCATCGTTGAAAAATTCTAAAATCTGTGTATCAGTACCCTACGATAAAACAATGTTGGAAGGAAAATGGAGAGTCCTGTCAAAACCTTATCAACAGGTAACTTCAAATAAAAATATTCCAAATCGTGACAACTGGACTCAAAGGCATTCCTCCAGAGGTTCTGAATATTTGAAAGAACTCTGTGAAAGAGGAATACAGGTTAATCGTTTTGATGTTTATATGGCAAGACAAAGCATGCATCTAAATTCATGTTACAAAGACAGATCCCCGGCAGATTGTAAGTTCTTGCAACAAGCACTAAAATTTGAATGGGGTTTTGATAATATTCAAACAAATATGATGCCTGTTTCACACTTAGAAGCAATCATAGGTGCAATCCTCGCAAAAGAACAAGCAAAACACCCGGAAAATATTAAAACGATATACCAATTTAAAGGTTTTAACGTCATTAATATAAAAGATAATTTAAATATCTCAACAGACGTTTATAGCTTCGAGCAACAACTCAAGAGGACTACCGTTTTATGCTGAAAAAAATTATACATAATATTGGAAATTCTATTTTGTTTTATGCGGACAAGGAAGGTCACGCCATATTTAGAAATTATTGCATTACAAAACACACCGGCTGTGCATATTCAATGGAATTATCTAAGCAAGAAGCAGGTAAAATACTTGAATATAAATTAGAACTGGATAAGAAATTAAACAGAATTTATATAATAGTTCCGTTAGTTGTATATTTAATCCTTATCCATATGAAATTCAACTTATTTAGCGTTTTGTTTTGTGAATTTTTATGTATATTTTTTGTTTCACTCGCAAGATTGAAAGCTTCGAGTGATTATAGCAGATTTTTAAACAAAAATTTTGGCGAATATAAATTAGTAGAATTTTCACCTCACCTAAAACCTGAAAAACAACAATTATGTATAAATAATTTTTATGCAAAACTCTGTCTTATAATAATTTCAATCGCATTATTTTTCATACCAGCAATATTCTTGAACTTTGGGATGAAATTGGCTCTAAATTCTAAAAAACCTCACGTAAAAATCGCCGGTGGAATTTCAAAAATTTATACAACATTTTACCCAAAAACCGAGAAAATTTATGATATGCAAGCCTTCATAAATTACAAAAATAATGATCTTAAAGGTGCATTTGAAAGTTATAAAAATATCCTCGAAATGTCCGGCAAAAAGTTTGGTAAAAACGATTATACGAGATTTGCAAACTTGATCTTTCTTGCAAAACAATTACGATCACCGCAAGATGCTATTGACATTTTTAACGATTATATTACCCGCAAAAAGCTTTCTACTTTGGAAGAATCAAAAATGCTCTGGATAAAATCAATTTTTAGCATAGAAAATAATATTGCAGATACCGTAATTAATGATTACGATGATTTACTAACTTCACTTGATCCTAAAGATGAGCGTAACAAATTTTACATCACAAGCGACAAGGCTTATATGCTTTACCTTATGAATGAATACGAAGCCGCAGCAGATATATATGATATACTAATTCCTTATGCTGAACAACGTAAAAAAGAATATTCCAACGAATTGAAATCTCTCTACGCAGAACGAGCGTTTGCAAGGCATAAACTTGGTAATAATGATGGAGCAAGAGCAGACTTTACAAGTGCCGGTATTCACAGCGATGAAGTTAATTCATACG
The DNA here is from genome assembly GCA_017471365.1 of bacterium. Lineage (GTDB taxonomy): Bacteria > Cyanobacteriota > Vampirovibrionia > Gastranaerophilales > Gastranaerophilaceae > Zag111. Next base: position 5,042 of record JAFUUC010000107.1, on the reverse strand, counting down.
AACCGTCATTTTTACCGCAAAGTTTTATTGTTGACAAGTTTTAAAAATTCTAACAACGTCTTCGTGAATTTCTTCAACAGTTTTTGTTGAATCAATTACCTTAATTCTTTCAGGTTCTTGCTTTGCCAGTTCTAAGTATCCTTGCCTTACACGATTAAAAAATTCTTGTCCGGAACTTTCCATTCGATCTTTATTGTTACCGACTCTATGTAGTGAAGTGCGAATGTCAACATCAAAAATAAACGTCAAATCCGGTTTTGTTCCTTTTGTTGCAAGGTTATTGAGCATATTAATTTCTTCAATATCAAGCCCCCTGCCATACCCTTGATAAGCAACAGTACTGTCCGTATGCCTGTCACAAAGTACAATTTTGCCCTGTTCCAGAGCTGGAAGTACGATAGTGTCAATATTTTGAGCTCTATCGGCTAAAAATAAAAAAGACTCACATCTATCAGAAACTTCTCCATCATAATTTAATAAAATATCTCTTATCCTTTCTCCTAAACCCTTTGCACCGGGTTCACGTGTAAGCAAAACTTCATAACCCTCAGAAATTAAATAATCTCTAAATAAAAGAAGCTGAGTAGTTTTCCCGCATCCATCTGCACCTTCAAATGTTATAAATAAACCTTTTTGCATCTTATTTTCCTTTAAATAAAAAAATAAAGCAGCCCGTAAGCCGTGTTCTGTTTTAGATAATCATCTGTCTGGTCTTGAAATTACTTTCAAGCTCTAGCGATTTTTTCCGAAGTGGGCGAACAACCTTTATAACCTTCGACTCAATCTTGCATCCGACCTGGGTTTACCTAGCTGATACCTTCCGATATCACTGGTGAAGCTCTTAACTCACCGTTGCACCATCGCCTGTGATTTTACCCTCTTTCACTTTTGTTAAAGAGTTGGGGAGAGGGGTCAACCCCTACCCGTTTATCCATCGGCAGTCTGACATTTCTGTGGCACTATCCGCCGGCTCGCACCGCCCGGAGTTTCTCCGGAGGCCTGTTCTTAGATGCACGGACTTTCCTCATTTTCACCCTATACCTAACAGGAAAGGGATCCAACGCGATTATCCGACTGCTTTATTCTTCATCTTCGTCTTCGTCAACATCATTTCCTGTTATATCTTTACCAACGTGAACAGCTGCTTTTGCCCAGTTATCGTTGATATCTATATCACCATCTGCATATATTTTCATCGTAAAAACGTCAAAACCTTTTTTTCTGCCGTCAGAACAAGAATCACCACAATTAGGCTTGCTGTCTGAACCGTTAACATCAACTTTTAGTGTCAAATAACAAGTTGTTTTGTCGGTTTCACTGCAATCAAATGTGTTTTTACCCGTACCTGTAGTAAAAGTCCATTCCATACCGTCTTTTGTTATAAAAGGTGTACCGCTGCTTTTCAAATCCAATCTACTTTTAAATAAAGCGATAAATTTTGCATCCGCACTTGTTGTTACTGCTCCTGAACATACCGCACCGGGATCCACACTTTTAAAGTCAAAGCCAACCTTAGCATCCGTCCCACTAAGTGTACTCTTATCAGGGTAACAGTTATCATCATTAATCAAATCAGAAACAACTTCCTGTGTAGTGTAGTAGGCTCTTTTTGCCATAAGAATATTTTGATCCGGCATAAAATTAAATATTACCGGAATAAGCACTGCCGCAACAATACCAATTACTCCGAGAGCAACCATAAGTTCTGTCAATGTAAAAGCTAATTTTTTCATTCTTAAATTTTCCTTATTATTTAAATATAATCTTCATCATCCAAACCATCAGACTCATCAGATCCCGGTCCGATAAAATCCTGATCAACTTTTACAGCATTTCTAGCCCATTGCTGACCGATTTCCATTTTACCGTTAGGGTTTATTTTAATCTGAAAAATATCCCAATTTGAAGTGCAAGTTGTACCTACTTTTCTAGAGCAATTCGGTCCCTTATCTGGACCATTAACGTCTATTGTTATAACCATAGAACCATCGTTATTGAAAGATTCAGGTTCCCATGTTATACCGTCATCTGTAGTAAAAGGTCTTCCACACTCATCAATGGAAACACTCAACTTATTTGCAAAAAGAGTTGCAAATTTATCACAATAATTGTCCTGTGCGGAAGCATTCCATTTTACACACTTTGCATAACCCGCACCATCATCAAACCCAATTTTTGAATTGGAAGAATCTCTGGTTTTATCAGGATAACAGTTTGTATCATTAATAAGATCATAAACAGCAGCCTGAGCTTTTCCAAAAGCACGTCTTGCCATAAGTATATTCTGATTAGGAATAAGACGATGTACTATAGGAAGCAAAACCGCAGCCAATACCCCAACTACTCCAATTGCAATCAAGATTTCAGACAAAGTAAACGCAGATTTAATCTTTCTCATAAATCAATCCTCTTTTATAAAATTGATTATACCACGTTTTAACGATTTTTTCAAGAATGGGTAAATAATTGCAATTTGTAAAAATTTGTTTACATAATAGCAAAATCGTATATTCATACGAGTTAATATTATGTCGTATATTTTATAATATGTAAGATATATAAACACGGATATTTGGGATCAAAAGTCCTATATCATAAGCAGAAGGTATAAAAATATGGTCGATAACAGATCTGCCGGTTTTTTCGGAATTAGCGGAGCTTTTAATTTTAAAAGTGGTGATATTTCCGGAACAGCTGCAAAATTATCAGATGACAAAATGGGTCAAGGCGGTGAATATTTTGCTCAACAAAAAAAGCAAAATGATGAACAAGCCCCGGCAAACCCATATATGGACCAGAGTGCAGTTTTGCGTGCAACACTAAATTCTCTTGCAATGATGAATGTTGCAAATGTACTAAATTCAAACAAACGAAAACCTTCCATAGATGCTGAAGAAGAGAAAATTGCCGAAGATGTAAAAGAAATTTTACGTGTTCAAAAGATTAAAAATCAACTGGAAGAACAAAACAAAAAACAACAATAATAATTACCCGTTATAAGAGGAATGCCCGAATGCTCACAATTACAAAGACACAGGAAAACGGATCTTTAAAAAAACTTGAACTAAATGAAGCAGTTTCCGGTTCATGGTTCAATTTGACCAACCCTACACGTGAAGAAATTCAACAAGTTTCGCTTGTTCTTGGGCTTGATGAAAGCTTTTTGAATAATTCACTCGACGCGGACGAGCTTTCTCGTATGGAATTTGAAGACGGTAATCTTTTAGTCATTACTAATGTTCCTATTATGGACGAAGAGGGTAATTTTGACACCTTACCGCTTGGTTTAATTTTTACTCCTGAAAGCATGATTACAGTTTGTGCTCAAGAAAATAAAATTATCAGCTCTTTCAATGAAGATACAGCAAAGTTTTTTGACACCCGTAAAAAAGCTAATTTTATGCTTAGTATACTGTTCCGTGCTGCAAAATTTTACTTAAGGTACCTAAACATTATTAATAAACAAACAGAAAGTATTGAAGATTCACTCAAAAAAACCACTCATAATAAAGCACTTTTCCAACTTATGGAAATCCAAAAGTCATTGGTTTACTTCACTACTTCCTTAAAAGATAATCAGCTTGTGCTTCAAAAACTTTTGAGAATGGTTAATGCTAATACCGGCAACCTTCAATCTATCCTAAAATTTACAGAGGATGATATCGATATGCTTGAGGATGTAATCATTGAAAATAAACAGGCATCCGAGATGGTTGAAATGCACCGAACAATTCTCGAAAGTATGATGGATTGTATGGCATCTATTATTAACAATAATTTAAACCTTGTAATGAAATTTTTGGCAGCAATAACAATTATTATGTCTATTCCAACAATGATAGGTAGTTTCTGGGGAATGAATGTTCCAATGCCATTTGGCAGCAATCCGTTCGGATTTTTTATCGTAATCCTTATGTCTATTATTGCAACTTGTGTTGCAGCAATATTTTTCAACCGAAAAGGTATGATGTAAATTTTAGTTTTGAGTCAGTATATTTTTGATACCTGAAAATAAAGGTCAAAAATAACAATTTCAAAGGGCATTATACTGATCTTTAAATTCAAGTTTATAATTTAGAATTTGGGCAATAATTTGAGCTTCTTTTAATGATAAACTTTCTCTGTTCAATTTGCCCAAAAGACTGTTATAGGAATAATCTTGACCTGTTTTGCGGCTTAATTCCATTGCAAGAGATTTTAATGTGACTCCTCTGGAAGCAGCAATCATCTTTATTTTATTCCTAATATCATTCATAATAGACTAATTATATCCTCTATTGACTTTTAGTAGGAAATAGGTTATTATAATATTTGGATACAACTATTAGTATTCGTATATGAATATTAAAGAAAGGATTTTTATGTTAACACGAGGAATTAAGAACGGATTTACCCTCGCAGAGGGTGCTATGGGGGTAAATGAAAAAGAAACAACCCCTCGCCCACAGCACCATTTGAGTGGGGATAAATGTAGGTTGGGGTTACTACCCCAACACATTAAATTCCCCTCGCCACTTGTGGGAGAGGGTGCTACGTACACAAATACGCCACCATTGGTAGCTAAAGCTGCATTTACATTAGCCGAAGTCCTAATCACCCTCGCAGTCATTGGAGTAGTCGCTGCAATGACACTACCGACTTTGATCGCAAAGATCAACGAAAAAGCTGACTCAAACCAAAAAGCTGTTATCGAAGCTAAACTTATTCAAGGACTAAACATGTTAGATCTGCACGGAGGTATGAATGATACCTATTCTTCTACTGCTGAATTTGTAGAAGAATTAGGCAAATACATGAAGATAACAGCCGTATGTGACGGAACAACAAAAGCATTTAAAGAATGTCTACCATATAGTGAATTAAACTATATTCAAAACGGTGAACAAAAATCTATTGAACTATCTAAAATAAATTCAGCAAGTTCTCTAAATCTTCCAACCGGTGGAGAGAAAGATTTTATGAATCCTGTTGCAATAGTTTTAGGAGACGGTACACCGATAATATTATCTTATGATAAAAAATGTATCTCAGATCCTGATAGT
>JAFUUC010000106.1 GCA_017471365.1 bacterium | reverse complement strand
AGCGGGTATATATGACTTCAACGGCTCCAGAAAACCAAATCTTTACGGTGGCGATGAACACACAAGAAATGACCTTATTTCATTTAATGGAGCAAAACTTGAAGATTCTTATATAGAGATAGGTGGAGTGAAGATAATTAGCCAGGCAAAAGTTCCAACACCTGTAAGTTGTAGTGACTACATTGGAAAATCCGGCTACGAAGCAATCAAAAGCTGCTACTACAATAACAGCAATGACTACTGGGTAGGAGCAATGGTAGAGTGTAAGAACCAAGGCGGCAGATTACCAAAAGCAAGTGAACTGGCAAAAATAGCTCAGGCAATCTACAACGACAATTCAATCAGCGAGTCAGAAGATTACAATGAAACAGACCCAACTGCAAACGAGTGGGATAAGAGCGTAACAGCCAAACTGGGCATAGAAGATTCCGCTAGGGATTTCGACCTTTGGGGTGACCTCGAGTACACCTCGAAGTCTGCGTGGTACCGTTACTTCAACAGTTCGTACACGGACTGGAACAACGACTTCCGCAGTACCAACGATTTCCGCGTTGTTTGCGTAGGAGGCTAGCTTAGTTATTTAATTAGTGGTGGGGTAAGTACCCCACCTTATTTTTTATTTGACCTATTTGCAATATTAAACCACCCACCCTTAATCCCTCCCTAGCTAGGGAGGGAAATTTTTGCCTGTCACCCTGAATTTATTTCAGGGTCTATTCATTTGGTTGTATTCCTGACTAAAATGGTTTAGTCTGATTTAGCTTATATCTTAATTCTTTAAACCGTGCAATATCTTCTTGAGTCTTGCCGGAATCTCTAAATACAGCTTGAGAAGTCGGATGAACCATTAAAACATAATCCATATGGATTTCGAGGAAATTGTATCTTCTAGGAGATTGATTGCCCGTGCGAGGATAAATTTCAGCATTCGTCACCGCAAGAAATCGACGCTCTCTATCGTTCAAAAGATCTGTCAATTCACGATTAGTATTAGTATATTTAGAAACATGCACAACACCTTTAATATCGTGGTCTGCTGTTAAAATCGTAACTTCTATAGGTACTGTATCATTGTTCTTTGCCATATATAATTTCCTCTTATTTAAAGTAAGTATATTATATTTTAAAATTGTTGTCTAGAATGTTAAAAGTTGTCACACCCGTCCACCGTGAACCTCATGGACATCAACTATTGAAACAAATGCTTTCGGATCCATTTCTTTCACAATATCAAGCATCTTCGGCATTTCTAATCTTGAAATTACACAATATATCAAACTTTTTTCCATGCCTGTGTAACCTCCAATACCGGAAAGATAAGTAACACTTATATCCAGCTTCCCGATCAAAGCTTCACCAATAGCTTCCGCATTATCACTGATAATTCTTACTGATTTTGAACTGTTAAAGCCTTCCATTACACTGTCAATAACCTTAGACACAATAAAATAAGTCATAACGGAATACATCGCACTTTCCCAGCCAAAAACCAATCCCGCAGCAGCGTATATAAACACATTTATTATAAGAATAAATTCGCCAACCGAAAAACCAAATTTTCTCGACACAATCAGTGAAAGCATTTCCGTACCGTCTAAAGATGCTTCATTTTTCAATATAGTACCAACTCCGACACCAAGTATAATACCGCCAAAAACAGTTGCCAAAAGTAAGTCACCGGTTACTTTATAAGAATGAAAAAAGTTTACTGAAATTGCAAGAATAATATTTGCATATCCGGTTTGGATAACAAATTTTGTACCCATTTTTTTCCAGGCAAGGAGTACAAACGGCAGGTTCAAAAGTACAATTAACAAACCTAAATTCAACGCCGTAATATGGCTCAAAATCATTGACACACCAATTACACCGCCATCAATGATATTATTCGGAGCCAAAAATGATGCCAAGCCAAAACCGGTAATTACAGCACCAAAAGTTATAAAAAATAAACTTTTTACAAACTTTTTAACCTGACTTTTTTTAACCATAACTACTTTTCTTTCCTTTTGTTCAAAGTAATAAATTTCTCGATATTAAAGAAAGAGTTTTTTTCTTCGTCTTCTACATCTCTATATCCAAGAATATTTTCTAAATCATTTCTCAAAGTCGGAATATCATCATATTTTTTCAAAGTTCCATCAAGTGCAATCGAAACGTCACCCGTTTCCTCAGAAACCACAAGACAAGCTGCTTCGCTAGATTCAGTCATCCCTATAGCTGCTCTATGGCGAGTTCCATATTTCCAACTCAATTTTGGATCATCAGTCAGCGGTAAAAGTACCCCGGCAGAAATAATTTTCGTACCACTAATAACCACAGCCCCGTCATGAAGCGGAGTATTAACATGGAAAATAGTCAACAACAACTCTGTTGAAACATCCGCATTCAATATAGTTCCAACATCATGAAAAGTGTTACTCAAATCATTTTGAAAGACAATTAAAGCTCCAGTATGAGACTTTGAAAGATACTTAACTGCTTCTACAATTTCTTTTATAACATCAATTGACTTATTTTCTACATGTTTTTTATCGTTTTCAAAAAATCTTTTGAAAAAGTCGACCTGTCCCAAATACCCTAAAAACCTACGTAATTCCGGCTGAAAAATTACGATTAAGCTTAATGCTATAAACAATACTATTGAACGTAAAAATGCTCCCAAAATTTGTAAATCAATTGCAATAAGTAATTCACTAACAATCCATAAAAATACTAGTACAAAAGCACCCTTTACAAATTTTTCCGAATGGGTGTTCTTGATAAATTTACTGTAAAAAACTGTCAAAACAACCACTATGATAAAAACTTCAAACACATTTTTCCAACCAAATGTATCTTGAATATACAAGTGCCAATTTGCTATAAAACTTTGAGTTAAATATAATAAATTATCTATCATTTTCTAACCTATCAGGAATTACATCGTGTGAAACCAAATCATTAAGAGATTCTCTTTTTACAATAATATCTGCTTGAGAATCATTTACAAGCACCATAGCCGGTTTTTGAACCCTGTTATAATTTGAAGCCATTGAATAATTGTAAGCTCCAGTATTATAAACACAAATAATATCACCCTCCTCAAGTTTTGGAAGTTCTATCGAATTAATCAAAATATCGCCTGATTCACAAAATCTTCCGGCAAGAGTAATATTTTCAACTTCGTTAGTTTCTTTTTTATTAGCAACTTCAGCATAGTATTCCGCCTGATAAAGACTCGGACGAGGGTTATCTGCCATCCCGCCGTCAACTGCAACATATTTTTTCCCATTTGGAACCTGTTTTGAACTTCCTACAGTATAAAGAGTTACACCACAAGTTGATATAATACTTCTACCAGGTTCAAGAAAAACTTCCGGAGGTTCTATATTATATTTTTCAATAACTTCATTTAATTTTTTGATAATTATGTCTGCAATTTCATAAGTTGAAGGTGGAGTATCAGAATCGGTGTATTTAACTCCTAATCCGCCACCAATGTTAATTTCATTTAGTTTTAAACCAAACTTTTCATCCAAACGTGCTATTTCTTTTGCCAAAATTTCTATTTCGTCAGCATAGATATCGGTTTCAAAAATTTGAGACCCAATATGAGCATGAAGTCCGTGTAAATTTATATTTTTATATTCCGTCAAAATCAATTCCACAGCTTCGTCAATCTGAGTCATATCAAAACCAAATTTCGAATCCAAATGTCCGGTTTGAATATATTCGTGTGTATGACATTCAATTCCCGGAGTAATCCTGAGCAAAATATTTGCTTTAGTTTTATACATTTTTGCAATTTCATTCAAAAGAGCCAATTCAAAAAAGTTATCAACGGAAATTCTGCCAACACCTAGTCCAATAGCATGACTCAATTCATCAAAAGATTTGTTATTGCCATTGAACAAAACTTTTGACATATCAACACCTGCTTTGTAGACCGTATAAATTTCTCCACCCGAAACCGTGTCAAAACCAAGCCCCTCATCAGAAACAATTTTTGCGACAGCTTTTGTACACAGAGCCTTTGAGGCATACATAATATGAGTTTTTGGATAAGCCGAAAAAGCTTCTTTGTAATCATTACAAATTCCACGCAAAGTCGCTTCATCAAGAACATACAAAGGAGTGCTAAATTCATTAGCAAGTTTTACAAGATCGCACCCTCCAATTTCTATATTTCCATCGGAATTAACCTTTGTAGTAACAGGTTTTTGAAATTGGTTAGTACTCTGTCTCATCTTTTCTCCTTAAATTGCGGGAACAAAATTATCATAACATATTTAAATACAAAAAACATACTACTTTTCTTGTATTTAATAAGAAAAATATTTATCAAAATCTACATCATCAAAACTGCATAAGAGCAAAAATGTTTCATCATCTTCAGGCAATCTTTGAAAGTTGTATTGATCAAAAGTCCAGTATTTCGGATTAATACCCTTCACCCTCGCCAATCCTTTATCTTTCAGGATTGTCAACTTTTTTTTCACAGTTTCGAGCGGAATATTCACGAGTTTTGCAAGTTCAACCGCCGTAATACCATCTTCAGCCTGATATTTTTCAGGTGTAAGAAACATCAACTCAAGCCCGATGGCTTTGAGTTCTTTATCTTCGGATTCTAATTCGGCATAATATTCCATACTGATATTCTAGGGCAAAAATACATATAAGAATATACGTTATTTATAGGAAATAATTATTCATCATCTTCGTCGGTTTTGATTTTATCAACAACCATTTTTGCCATTTCTTTTGCAATTTCTTTTTGAGTATCAAACGGGCAATTTTGAAGCATATTCATAGCAGTTCTCAATGTTGTATCAATATCGTACCAGCGACCGCGGCGATTATCATCAAGTCCTGAACCTACAGCATTAATAATGTCGTCAACTGCTTCGTATTTTTCATCTTCAATATTGTGTTCAATAATAATTTTGATCAAATTTAGTGCAACTCGAATTTGAGTTTGATCGTCTGTCTCTTCAAGAGTTCTAACTGCTTCTGATAAAACCGGATCTTTGTCATACCAGCGTCTGTGTTGATTTGAGTATTCTTCTTTCATTCTTCTGCTCTCCTTTATATTTCTTGTTAGGCAAGTATGCCAAACCTACATCCAAAACTTAACCCTGTTTAAAAGTAACTCCTTTTGTTCCTTTCGGGTATTGCCAATCTAAAGACTTGCGTTCACAGGCAATTCTGCAAGCTCCACACTCAAGGCAATTTTCATAGTTTACTATTAATTCCTGTTTTTCCTCATTCCATTCGTACACACCCGCAGGGCAAATATAAGTACAATTCCGACTATTACACAATTTGCACTGTTCTTTATCAGGATTTAAGTGTGACTTTGAATCGGGCGTGTATTTTAAAGTATACAATTTCTTATCTATATTCATAATAAAATACCCCACAATAACCTGATAATTGCCCACAAATCTTTAAATAATTCACATATTTTTCTATCCGTAAAAATACTTTTAATAAATTTCCAATAATTTTCGCGTTTCGGCACACTATTCACTGTTGTAAACATTTCAAAAAATGAATTGATTTTCTTCAAATAATAATCAAGAAAAGCTTTTTGCCTTTCGTGACAAATATCCATAAGATCTTTATAAGTGTGCATATCTTTAATAACAAAGGAATTTTTTAAAGCTTTTTCGTACCTTGAAAGAAATTTTTTAGAGAAATTTTCAGCATTCAAGGCTTCTACAGCGGTTTCTCCTGCTAATTTGCCGCTGATCATTGCAAGGTTTGTGCCTTCCCAGTGAAGGTTATTAACAAGCATTCCAGCATCCCCGACAATCATAACACCGTTATCACAAAGCTTTGGAATCTTTTTATATCCGCCTTCCGGAATTAAGTGTGCATTGTATTCTTTCAGAGTTCCACCTTCAATTAAAGGAGCAATTGACGGGTGATTTTTGAGCTGCTCCAAAAGTTCAAACGGACGATAATTATTTTCAACAAGATCGTTAAGTGTTACACCAAGTCCTATAGTAACAGAATCCTTGTTGGTGTACATAAATCCAAGTCCAAGAATACCTAACATCGGACCGCCAAAAATTTGACCAATTACACCTTCATCATCTTTTACATTAAATCTGTGATTAATAATATCTTTATCAAGTTTCAAAACTTCTTTGACACTCAAAGCGACATCTTTTGTATCAATATCTTTTCTCAAGCCTGTTTGTTTTGCTAAAAGTGAATTAACTCCGTCGGCGAGAACAACAATATCAGCATAATAATCTTCAAGTTCGGTTTTTACACCGACAACTGTTGTACCGTTTTTGATAAGTTCTCTTACAACTGTTTGTTCAACAATAGTGACTCCGGCATTCTTAGCTTCTTGTGCTGCCCAGCGGTCAAATTTACCGCGAATAACAGAATAGCTTCCGTTTCCTGATTTGCGATAAGAAATAGTTGTGGAATCTTCCTTACCCAAAATCATAAAATTATGTGCAATATTGCGTCTTTCAACGGGAGCTTCTGTTTCAAAATTCGGGAAGATTTCCTTTGTCGGTTGCGTATAAATTGCACCGCCAAAAACATTTTTACTTCCCGCAAACATACCCCTTTCAATAAGAACAACCCTCTTACCTTTGCGAGCAATCGTAATAGCACATGAAATTCCGGCAGGACCCGCTCCAACGACTATGACATCTGTTTTGTTATCACTATTTAACATTAAACTCCCTCTTACGTAAGTTATTATACTATACAAACGTAAATATGGGAATAGGTTTGGTAGACTAAAGTCTATTCTAAAAACTATACATTATCTATTTCATATAATTTTTCAAAATTTATATTCATAGATTTTAACATTGCAACAATAGTTGTAAGTTTTGGATTCGTTATACCACGCTCAATATTTCCAATATGCTTTCCGGCACATATACCCATTAGATTTGCTAAACCATCTTGCGACAAACCAAGTCTGTTTCTTTCTGCCCTAAGATTATTACCAAAACTTTTTAATATTGATTTCTCATCCATAGTTATATGGTCACATATTGACAAAATTTTTCTACCATTTACAATACCCGATATACCATTTATAAATGGTGTATCAGGTATTAAAGAAGATAATATTGAAAATATATAAATATACAGTTATTTTGATAGACTAAAGTCTACACGCAACAATCAAGAGAAATATCGATGAACTATAGTGTTTCAAAAAATTTAGATAACTTTATGCCTAATGCCTTTGACATTTTAAACACATTAGCAATAGTTGTATTTCTTTGTCCTCTTTCAACCATCCCTACAAAATTTGTAGACAAGTCAATCCTTTCTGCCAATTCCTCTTGGGTTAATTTACGCTGTTTTCTTATCTCTCTTAATCTTTTCCCAAATCTTTTAAGGTTTAAGTCCTTGTCCATAAACAGATTATTGATGTAATTTTATACAAATTTAACAAACTGACCGTGTTATTTTTTCTTGTTTGTGCTATAACTGAGTGTGTTAATATTTATCGAGGTGATTTATGAAATATAAACGTACAGTATTATTAGATCTTGACGGAGTGTTAAATCAGTACAACGGCAAGTTTGAGGCTGATTTTATACCACCACCGCTTAACGGTGCGAAAGAGTTTTTAGAAAAATTATCACAACGATTTGATGTAAAATTATTTACCACAAGAAATAGACTTCTTGCAGCAAAGTGGTTAATAGAACATAGACTGGATATTTATATTTCAGATATTACTAATGTTAAAGAGCCTGCCTGGCTGCATATTGATGACAGGTGTTTAAAGTTCAATGGGAATTTTGATGAAACATTCACTAACATCCAGACTTTCGACGTTTGGTACAAGTCTTAAATTTTTGTTTGTAAACTTACGTAAAAATTTAGCAAAAAAAACTTGCCTTCATTTTTAATATGACAGAGAATGGAAAAAATGGATTTAGGAATATGTTAATAAATAGTGTAACGAAGTTTCGAATAGATAAACAGAAGTACAAGGAGGGCAATTTATCCCCAAAATATGAGAGTCATGTCCTTCATTCGGAATTTCTATCAAATAACAAAGATATTGAGAGACCTTTAAAAACAATTCATGGAGAGTTGAGTTTTAAAGGTCTTTCTTTTAGCATGTACAGAACTCTTGACAAGGTTTACAGCAAAAGTGAGTTTTTAGAATTTGCAAACAAGCATCTTGATCATATGGGTTCAGAGCTTTTGCACGATATAACAAGTGTAAGAGCTTCGAGAACTGCAAAACTTATAACAGTCAACGGCGACAAGATTATAATCAGCAAGAAAACTATCCCACACCTTGCACTTGACGGTATTTTATATCCTTTCAAAATATTACCGGGTGACATATTAAACGGAACTGTTGAACTTTTGGGCAAAATCCCGTTCCTAAAAAATTGGTCAGCAGAAACATTGCAAAAACCATTATTTAAAAATATAAGGCAGCGTTCCAAAATAGATGCGAAAGTTAACTCTCTTGTTGGTCTAATAACTTTCAGAGACTACAAATTAAATGAAGCCATTGAAAGATATGCAAAAGTTCACGGAGTAAGACCTGAAGGAGCAGCTCTTGAAGCAATTAAAAAAGAAGTTGAAGAACAAATGGGTTCGAGTATTTTACAGCAAACTACAAGACCTTTTGATTTCAAAACAGGAAATTACGATACAAAACACGAAAGGGCTTTAAACAGGTTAGTTTCAGGTTTACCTCCTGCTGTTTTCCTTGCAAACGATGCTTATAACTTATCGAGAATGATGGACGACGATCCTAAAGAAGCTCAAAAAGAACGTAAAACGAGGTTCAAACAGGAAACCAGTCGTATTTTAACAAGCGGATATTTAACTTTGATTACAATGGGAGCGTTCCAAAAATTCATTAACAGTTCAAAAATGGGTATCGTTTTGACAACCGGTATCACAGTTCTTATAACAGAAATGTTCTCTCGTTTGTCTAACGGTAAACACATTACAAGATTAACACCTGAGCAGGCACGTGCAGAAAATGAACGTAACCACGCACCTGAAGCAGAAATTCAACCGACAACTTTCGGTAAAAATAGCACTGAAAAACAAAAAGAAACTCAAAAACCACTTTTGTCATTCGATACGTTGATGAAAGCATCGGCAGTTGTACTTGCTTTGGGCTATGGAATTAAAGGATTAAAGAAGGTTGTTCCGCAATTTGAACATCTTTTAAATGAATTTTATAAACCATTCACAAAACTTTATGACAAAATGACATCTGAAAAATATATTATCGAAGCGTCTCAGTTTGATCAGGTTATAAAAGTTTTAAAAGAAAACGGTTTTGTTAAATTTGCAGAGAAATATGAACAAGCCGGCAGAACAGGATTAAAAGAAATTGACGGCAGACAGGTTATTGATTTCGGTATGAAAGATAGAAAAATCAAACCGCTTGTAAATTTCTTCATTGCTCCGTTTAAATTTATGTGGAATACTGTAACGCTTCCTTACTGGATGATTGATGAAAAATTGATGAGTGTATTCCGCAAATCTGCACCAAAATCAGCACCAAGCGATTTGAAAGCAGTAGCACAAAGTTTTGACAAAATATTCAAACAAGCTACAAAGAAAAACTTTAATGCAGAGCAATTTAAAGATTACGTTCAAGTAAATCTTTTAAAAGCTTTCAATTTAGACTCTATGTCTAGCGTATCAAATGCTGAGTTATCAAACCTCGCAAAAACAGCCGCATCAATAGCTACAATATGGTTCTTGATGACAGATAACTACAACATGGTAATGCTCAAATCTAACGGTAACGATAAAGACGGTGCCAATACCAAATTCAAAGAAAGATTTGTACAAGAAGGATCAAGATTGTTCTACCAAACGCTATTAATTGACCTGTTCAATTCAACATTCAGAAATCAATACAATGCGGCTTTGTGGGGAATGAGCTGGGTAACATTTGTTGATACAACGTTAGGTGAAATTTTAACAAGAAGTTCTGTAGGTATTCCTGTTAAAACTCATACACGTGATGAATTAATAGCAATCGAAGAAAAACAAAATAATTCAACAGGATTTTTGAAAGGTTATTACAACTTTATGCAAAGATTGACCGGCAAACGTTCTATTAAATCATACGAAGTTGCATCGAAAAACCAACCTGTAAAACCTGATATTCCGGAAATTCAACCTGCCGGAAGCAAAGTAACTTTTGTTAATCGGAATAATTCTCTTGAACAAATGATTAAAGCATAGATTATTTTTATGTTATTATTAACTCGTAAAACATGAGGACATAAAAATGATTGATAAATATTATTTGACAACAGCTATTGATTATGTGAACGGAGCTCCGCACATCGGACACGCTTACGAAAAAATATTAACAGATATTATCGCAAGACATTATTCTTTAAGAACAGATAACCTGTTTTTCCTCACCGGAACCGATGAACACGGAATTAAAATCCAAAAAACCGCTCACGCTCAAGGAAGAACTCCTAAAGAATTGTGCGATGAGAATGCACAAAAATTCAAAGATGCATGGAAAGCTTTGGATATAAATTACAACAAATTTATTAGAACAACTGACGAAGAACACGAAAAAATCGTTCAAAAAATCTTTCAAAAACTCAAAGACAAGGGTGCAATCTATAAGCACGAATATGAAGGCTGGTATTGTCAAGGCTGTGAATGCTTCTTAAATCCAAAAGATTTGACCGAAGACGGACTTTGCCCGGATCATTTGAAAAAACCCGACATCGTAAAGGAAGAAAATTATTTCTTTAAACTTTCAGATTACAAAGATGCAATTATAAAACACATAAAAGATCATCCTGATTTTATTGTTCCTTCTTTCAGGGCAAACGAAGTTCTTAACCAACTTGAAGATATTCAGGACATTTCTGTTTCCCGTTCAAAGGAAAATGTAGGCTGGGGCATTGATATTCTTGATGACCCTAATCAATCTATATACGTTTGGATTGACGCTCTTTCAAACTATATTACTGCTATAGGATATGATCCGGACGGATCAAGCGAACAGTTTGAAAAACTTTGGCCGGTTGATGTCCACGTGATTGGTAAAGATATTTTGAAATTCCACAGTATTTATTGGATTGGAATTTTAATGGCACTTGATTTGCCATTACCAAAACATATTTTTGCACACGGCTGGATTACAATTGATGAAACCAAAATGTCAAAATCGCTTGGTAATGTCGTTTCTCCTACATCTGTTTTAGAAAATTTTGAACTAAAATATCCTGACGCATTCAGATATTATATGGCAACTTCAGCTCCTTGCGGACGTGACGGGAATTACTCAGACATTGATTTTAAGGAAAAGGTTAACGCTCATCTTGCAAACAGTATGGGTAATCTTTTGAACCGTAGTCTTTCAATGCTTGTTAAGTATTTTGACGGCGAAATTCAACCTGAATTTTTGTCAAACCGCTCAAAAGAAGCTGAAAGTCTTTTAAAAACATCTTTAGGCACCATTAAAATAGTAGAAAATCATTTCAATCATTTTGAAATACAAGAGGCAGCACAAGAGATCATTTCACTCGTAGATGCTACAAATAAGTTTGTAACAGATAACGCTCCTTGGACACTTGCTAAAGAAGGAAAAATGGTTGAATGTGGTCAGGTTTTGGCTACAGTTTTGGAAATTATGTGTATAATTTCGTCATTAATTTATCCTTATTGTCCGAATATAGCTTCTGATATGGCAAAACAATTGTCCTACAACTTGTCTACAAAATATGATGAAATTACAACATCAAATATAAAGACCGGCAAATTAATTTCTAAAGAAGAAATTTATCCGGTATTTTTGCGTGTTGATTCTGAACTTGCAGATAAGTCAAAAGCTAAAGTGTAGCACTGGGGTATTCAGCCTTAATTTAGATATCCACACCTTGCATCATTTCTACAAGTTGGTTAATTGTACCTTCCATGGTTACACTTTCATCTGTTCTTTGCTGCAAGAACGCGTTAACCTTTGGCATCATTTCTATTGCTGTATCAAGACGAGGGTTCGCACCTTGCTGATACATACCAACATCGATGAGGTCTTTGTTTTCACGATATAAAGACATTATTGTACGTAATTTAGCCGCTGCTTGTTTGTGTTCAGGGGTTGCAATTGCACTCATAAGACGTGAAATGCTTCCCAAAACATCGATCGCCGGATAATGATTAGATTCAGCAACTTTTCTGGATAAGAAAATGTGTCCATCAACAATACCCCGAACAATATCTACTATAGGATCTGTAATATCATCACCTTCCATTAAAACGGTATACAAAGCTGTAATAGAACCTTTTTCACTGTTTCCGGCTCTTTCAAGAACTTTTTGAAGCCAAGAAAAAATAGATGGTGGATACCCTTTCATCGTAGGCGGTTCACCTAATGAAAGTCCAACTTCACGTCCTGCCATAGCACAACGTGTGACAGTATCAGTCATTAAAAAAACTTTTTTCCCCTGATCCCTAAAATATTCACACACAGCAGTAGCTGCCAAAAGACATTTTTGCCTAATCAAAGGTGGTTTATCCCCAGTTGAACAAACCAAAACTGACCTTGCCATACCTTCAGGACCAAGAGCGTCTTCAATAAATTCTTTTACTTCCCTTCCGCGTTCACCGATTAATGCAACAACGTTAACATCCGCATCAGAATTTCTTGCAATCATACCTAAAAGTGTACTCTTACCCACGCCAGAACCTGCAAATAACCCCAAACGCTGCCCGCAACCCATAGTCATACAACCGTCTATTGCCCGTACACCGGTCGAAAATTGTTCAGTTATAATAGGTCTTTCAAAAGGTCCTGGAGGCGGCCCTTCAATTGGTCGCCAATCGGCATTTGTAGTGTCAAGCGGCATATCATCAAGTGGATTACCCATAGGATCAATTAAACGCCCTAATAAAAAATCCCCAACAGGTATAATAATCGGTCTTCCGGTCGAAGTCACAAGACTACCCTGACCTATCCCCTCTCCGTCCAATAAAAGTGAAAGTTGAGCAACTTCCCCTTTAAATGCCTGAACTTCTGCCGGTTTTTGACGACCGTCATATGTTTCAATAAAGCATAAGTCACCAATTTTCAGGCCCGGCAGCTTAACTTCAACCGTCAGTCCAAGAAGCTTAGAAACAGAACCTTTGTATGAATAAAGTTGCAACCCGTCAATTTTTTCTTTGACACGCTGCTTCAAATCTTGAATTTCACTCTTATCAAGTTCTGTCATACCTAATATTATAAAGATTTTTTGGCATATAGCAAATTGTTAATATCAATAATTTTGAAATAATAAGTCTGATAAATCGCATAAATATATTTCATTTTCATTTTTAAAAAATTAGGGTGGGGTACCGCCCCCACCACTAAACTTATTTTATGTACTAGTTATCCGCCAGGCAAACAAACCTGACTATAAAGCTACTGCGATTGTCGTAGATATTACCGTACGTGTCACCACTGCTGAAGTAGCGGCGGCGAGAGCTACTGCCCGAGCTCCCCTCTGACGACCACAGGGTGAACCACGAAACAGAAGAAGGGTCAATGCCCAGTTTTGCTGCTTCTGTAGTATTCCAACTGCCGTTGCTCCAGCCTGAATATTTGTCTATGGCTTCGCCACTTGTTACATTAGGATAGATAACTTTAGCTATGTCTGCCAGCTCTGTCATATCAGGTAAATGACCTCCCATGTCTCTACATGTTACTACCGCTCCTACCCAGTAGTCTTGTTCTCCTAAGTATGGGCAGTGAGTAATTTCCGGATACTTAGAATTTCCTAAGTAAGTTGAACAATCCATTGCCGGTGGATATGTTAGTCCGTCTGTTTGTTTAATAATATTGTAACCGGCTATCGTTGCTAAGACAGCAGGTCCCTCAGCAATATTAATTGAAGCTTTGTTCATGGCAGTCAAATCTTTTCCCACTCTATTTGGCATGCGGCTGCCATTTAAGTCATACAGCCCGTCTACACAACTATGAATTTTCTTATTATCAGACTTTATACTATCAGGATCTGATATACATTTTTTATTATAAGTAAGAAACATTGGTGTTCCGTCAGCTAGTACCATTGCAACAGGTGCCATAAATTCTTCTTCATCAGTTACTGTTCCCAGTCCTAGTACATCTGCTGTGTTTAATTTAGTAATTTCAACAGTTTTATCTTCTGTACCGTTATTGTATGTTATTTCACTATACGGGATACATTCACTAAAAGCTGAATTAGTACCGTCGCAGATCTTTGTAATCTTCATGTACTTGCTCAATTCTTCTACAAATTCTGCGGTTGATGAATAGGTATTGTTGATTCCGCCATGCAAGTCGAGCATATTCAAGCCTTGAATTAATTTTGCTTCGGTGACTTTCTTTTGGTTGCCGTCGACTTTTTCATTCACTTTTGCGATCAATGTTGGCAGAGTGAGTGCTGCGACTACACCGATGATTGCAAGGGTGATAAGGACCTCTGCCAAAGTAAATGCTGCTTTCTTAAACCCTCTCCCGCCAGCGTAAGTCTCGCCAGCTCGCCAACGCTGGCTCCCTCTCACAAAGAGAGAGGGGATTGTCTCAATGGTGATGTGTTTGCCCCTAACGGGAACAGACCCACCCTGACCCTTCCTAGCTAGGAAGGGAAACTTATGGGGTAGTAACCCCAACCTACATTCTTTATTTACCCCCGTAGCACCCTCTGCGAGGGTAAATCCTGATTTACTGATAATCTTTTCTGTCATTTTTTTGCTCCTATTTGTTATTTCCTGACAAATATTTACCTATATTATGACATATTTTTGCACTTTGTCAACTATATTATGACAAAATTTTACCTTAATAAAATCATACTAACTATATATTCAAAAAGAGGTAGTTATGAAAATAAAAATAGCACTTGGTTTAAAAATAAAAAATTTAAGGAAAAAACAAGGAATATCTCAAGAAAAATTCTCTGAAATGGTAGATATGAATCCACGTCAAATTGTGCGTATAGAGAATGGTGAAAGTTTTCCAACAGCCGAAAATTTAGAAAAAATTGCCGAAGTATTGAAAATACAACCTCAAGAACTCTTTTATAATGATTGTTTTGCATCTAATGAATATCTAATTAGCGAAATTAAAAAATCTATCGACAGACTTTCTAATAAAGAGTTACGTATGATTTATCTTATAGTCAAGAATTTATAGTTCTCTTTTTGTGCAATTGATTTTATAGCACGTATAATATAAACTTGTTTTATGACTTTGTTAGAAGTAAAAAACTTGAATCTCGGATTTGAAGTTGAAGATAATTTTTATCAAGCATTATTTGATGTTTCATTTTCACTAGACAGCGGGAAAATGCTTGCTCTTGTCGGAGAATCCGGCTGCGGCAAGACAATGAGTGCTATGAGTATACTCGGATTAATTCCTAAAACCGCAAAAATAACTTCCGGAGAAATTTTATTTAACAATGAAAATCTTTTAAATAAAAATACAAAACAAATGCAAAGCATTCGCGGACGCAAAATTGCTTTAATTCCGCAAGATCCAATGACTTCACTTAATCCCCTTTACACAGTGGGAGATCAACTTTTAGAAATTCTAAAAATTCACCAAGGTTTGCAAGGCGAAGAAGCAGAAAAAAAAGCTATTGAAGCTTTTGAAACTGTACAAATTCCCGCTGCCAAATCAAGATTGAAAAATTATCCACACGAATTTTCGGGCGGTATGAAACAAAGAGCTATTATTTCAATGGCACTTGCTTGTAATGCAGAAATTTTAATTGCTGATGAACCAACAACAGCTTTAGACGTGACCATTCAAGCCCAAATAATGAATCTGCTCGAAGAAATTAAACTCAATAATCACACTTCAATTTTACTCATAACTCACGATTTGGCTCTTGTAAGCCAAAATGCTGATGATATCGCTGTTATGTACTCAGGACGAATTATTGAACAAGCCGGCAAAAATGAATTTTTCTCAAATCCCAGCCATCCGTACTCGCAAGCATTATTAAAATCGTTACCGTCAAATAGGCAAAACAAATTAGAAACAATAAATGGTCAAGTACCCACATTATCCCAAGATATTTCCGGTTGCAGATTTCACCCTCGTTGCAATTACTGCATGGAAATATGTACTCAAAAAATTCCACCCCTTGAAAATATTTTACCTAATCATAAAAGTGCTTGCTTTTTACACCAAAGATTTTAATGCTAATAAAATTAGTACCAGACCACCGGCAATTTCAAGGTACTTTGACGGGATATTTTTTACATAGTTTCCAATCCAAAAACCGACCAAAGACATAACAAAAGACACCCCGCCTATAATTAAACAAGCAATAACAAGATTTGTTGATGTTAAACACAACGTAACTCCCGAAATTAGAGCATCAATACTTGTTGCAATTCCAAACCCCGCAAGGCAACGCCAATCAATACACTGTGAATGTTCACAATCAGGTTGCAAAGCCTCAAAAATAAAATGAATACCTAATATAAAAAATATTAAACAGACAATCAAACGACTATATGGAACAAGAAAATCGTACACCTTGTTCGTTGCAACATACCCGATTATTGGCATCAAACCCTGAAACAATCCCATACAGATAGCTAATCTCAAAGAATTTTTTGTCCTTTGAGATTTGAAAATCAACCCCTGAGAAAATGAAACCACAAGACAATCTATTCCCAAAACAACTGCCAGCAATAATAAATCAATTAAGCTCAACTTCTACCTCAAACAATCTATTCCAAGGATAAGAGTATTTTGCATTTATCCTTGTTCCCAATTCTTTTTCGAGAATTAACTCATATTTTTTCATACTCTTACACAATAATTCCAAATCGGGTTTTACCAAGGTTTGTCTTACATTTGCCTGATATGCCCAATCATCTAAAAACCTCGTAACCTGTAATTTTTGAAACACATTTTTATCATATTTTTTTGCTAAAAACTTAAACTTCGCACCACAAATCAAACTTCCAAGACTATTTGCCGAAGTATTCCACGCTGAATATCCGTAAAAATTTTTATCATTAATTTTATTTTTGAAAAAAGCTTTGACAAACTCATTATCTGCACCATTTGCAAATCTCACATCTGCAATCATATAAGGTCGATCCGGCATTTCGAAATCCTTTGCGAAACTTTCTGTATCAACGCCCATAACAATTTCACCTTGATGATCTTTGAAATTATTAACAAAAAGCAAAATATCCGCTTCATTTTGCTCGCAACATTTGCACCCCGCAAGCTCAATCTGCCCTCTAACAGATTCTTTTATAGAGACGTCTTCATAGTTAGAAATCAAATTTTCACTTTCAGGTTCCAAAAATATAGGACAAATCTTCACTTTTTTACAAATTGCACGAGCAAGTAAACTTAAAGGAATTTCGTCCGCACCGGTTTTAGTAACCCCTCCCATAGATTCTAATACCTGTGATTCCAAAACGTTCAAACCATATTTAGCACAGTCATCTTTTGAAAAAACAAGAGTATCAAATAAATCCCAATTCAAATAAAGTTTATTAATTTCAAAATTACGCTCACGGGTAGTTATGTAGTCATTCAAAATTTCATCAGGAACAGTTGTTTGTGCCACTCCATTTTTGTGAAGATTATAAGAATATTCAAAAATCATCTTCCCCCAATTTTGCCAATATTCCTTTTCTTCCTGATTATAATTATTATTAGAAATTCGCATAATACTTGAAAATGCGTAAATTTTTGCATTTTTTTGTTTAAGAATTTCATTCAAAGTTTCCAAACGCAAACGTATTTGTTCAAATGTTGA
Organism: bacterium; assembly: GCA_017471365.1. GTDB lineage: Bacteria > Cyanobacteriota > Vampirovibrionia > Gastranaerophilales > Gastranaerophilaceae > Zag111. The sequence continues at coordinate 26,557 of JAFUUC010000106.1, read as the reverse complement.
AGAACATCTTCTGGAAGGAATTAATCCTCCATATGCCAAAGTATCAAGAGAAAGTATAATCGCATCCTGACTTGGCAATCCAAAGAGCCAATCAAATAATCCCTTAATATCCGCGGATTTTGTCAAATCACCCAGCATACTTCTTGGAGTAATAAAAAATTCTATATCACTATCAATTTTTGAAATAATTTCAGGCAAAGTATAACAAACCGGCCTGTTATCAATAGGCACAAACGCAACTCTCATATAATAAATTTTAGGTTAAAATTCGGTTTGTGGCAACATAAATTACACTACGCGGTTTTCTTTTCCTCCTGATAAAAAACCCGCCATACAAGAAAAAGATTCTTTTAATAAAAGATCCGGTTCTGATTGAGAGTACTTTTCAACATTTGTTAGTGCAATGTTATTATCAAAACAATACTGCCAATCTACGCAATCATATTTTCTTGCACGAACAGCAATCAAACGCAAATTTTTAAATTTTGAAATAATATCCGCACTTAGTTTGGAACTGGGTTTTATACTGATCATAACAGTATCTTCAAAATCTTCTTCCTTCAAAGTGTTTATTGTATTATCGTCCAAACAACATTCGAAAAGCTTTACATCAAAACAGTCAGATTTTTCAATTACATAAGGTTTTTCTTCTTCACATAAATCAAAAAACAAAACCTTCATAAATATCTCCTTTTTAAAAGCATTATTACCCCACCTTCTGCAAAAAACTATTAAACAAAAGTACAAGTTTTTATAACCCAAATATCCGATAAAAACTGAATAAAATACTGTTATTCTGTAAATGTAAGAAAGTTTTGTACCAATCTAGCCGAGTTACACCGTGACTTTAACGGGCATGCAACAAAGCGGCGATGTACAAAACCGACGGATCTTAAATGATAAAGCATGAACCGATTAACTTCCGTCGAAAGAAAGGCATGTCTATAGTATCAGGCATGCCTTTTTTAAAGAATTAATGAATATTTTTACAAAACTTAATAACAAATAAAACCACTCAAAACCATGCTGGGACATGGTTTTGAGTGATCAAACAATCTGATAAGCATGTCATAGCATGGTTTAAGGCTTACTTATAAAGCCAAAATATTGCTATGACAGGATTTTAGACCTATGTTACAAAACTTCATAACACCATGTATGCCCCTTGAAAAATAAATCTGATTTTCTATAATTGGAGTATCAAAGCCCGAATGCATTGATATTAGGGCTTTAGGGGAGATATGTCAGTATATTATTTAAGATATATTGGTAGAGTTAATTAAAAATAAGTGGAGATTATATAAATTGTTTAGAAGTAGGGATATGGGAAGAGCTGTTGCTGTTAGAAGATGGACTACAACGGCTGTGGAGTGTTATAAAAGGGGCTGCAATTGTGAAGGTTGTTTTTACAAAGATTTTTTCAGCGGCTCATCACAAAAATGCCAAATGAAGGCTTCTGTATTGGAATTGGTTAGGGTTATCGGAACTCCAGATGTGGAATTGCCACAATTTTTAGAAGAAGAAGTATAATTAACCCTTTAAAAATCGTTTTGATTGTGTTATACTGACAAAGCAGTATAGGTAAGAACGGAGGTTTTAAATGCACATTCACGTAAACGGAAAGAACATTGAGATTACAGAAGCGATCAAAGCTTATGTAAAAGAGAAAATTGGCAAAGTGGCTGCTCGCTATGATCAAATTCAAGGTATTGATGTTGTATTGACGGTCATTAAAAATCCAGCAGCAGAAGGTAAAAATATTGCAGAACTCAGCTGTAAAACAAATTCAGGAGTAATTCGCTGTGAAGAAGCTGCCGAATCAATGTACGCAAGTATAGACCTTTTGGCGGATAAATTTGCAAGACAAATTACTAAGTTTAAAGACAAGAACATTTCTTCAAGCAAAGCATCTATAAGAGATGGCGAAACCGATGAAGAAATAGAAGAATAAGTTTAAAACTATTATAAATCGATTTAACGGCAGAGGTGTTAGCCTCTGCCGTTCTTTATCAGTTATATTTTATATTTATTAACTAGTCATCTGCAAGACAAATGAATTTAATACAGTATTAAATTTATGAATGAATTTGGAAGGGGCATTTTGTGCAATGTGCTTTAGGGTGCAAAATCAAATTATCTTCAAGATCATAAAGTTTGGCAACTCTTGTAACAAGTAACGAACCACACTGAGGGCATTTTAAACCACCTGCTCCATTTAAAATTAATTCTTTTAAGCTTTCTATTATTTCAGGAGAAATTATATTATCAGTAATATCTTTTTCAAGAGCTTTTATTTGTGCAGGCTCACATTTCAAAACTTTTGCAAGTGCCTGACGAACCGTCACGGACAAAAATAATTCTTTCCCTTCTTCGATTTCTTCAATCTCCTCTAAAGGGATATTGGCAGCCATAGCCAAACCTTTTGCACTCAACCCTAATTCTTCCCTTTTATTATGTATAAACCCAGCTAAAGTTTTCATAATGAACATATTAGCACAAAAACATGTTACGAAATATTACAAATAAATATACATTTCATGCAATTTTCAAGTGGGAAAAATTTTTATATATATACAGGGGAAATTACAAAGAAATGGGGAAAAAGATATGAGTACACAAATCATATCGAGCGGATATTGGGGAGATCCTTATTGGGATACACCAATGCCTTATACGGGAAATTACATAAGAATTTCTTCGGATTATGGGTACGGTAGACCATTTGGTTATACCAGATACCCGAGGTACACAAATCCGTTTTCTTACAGCAGATATTCATATAATCGCGGATTAGGTTACAATTATTATTCCGGACTCACCTCTGGCGGAATGGGACCTTGGTCGCGGGCTAATGCAAGATACTGGCAATATTTGCCTCTTATGTACACCAGATACGCAGGGTCAACCCAAGTAACAGTAATGGACGACTATTACAATAATTATAATGTAATGGAATTTAACGAACTTGGAGCCAGAATTACAGGTACTCCACGTATAGATTTAAATGATAATACATCAACCAGAATGCTTGACTTTGACGAAATAGAACAGCGAGTAGAACATGACTGCAATCATGCACGCCAAAATCTGGCAAATTACTATGTTAATACAGGACTCAGAACCCTAGACAGCATGCAGAAAAAAATTCATGCTGCTGTTAGCAATGACAAAGCAACCGACAAAGACATCGAAAAGCTGATTGAACTTGAAGGAGAAGTTGCCAATCTTGCCGCAGAATTAAAAGCCATAAAACAAGCCGGTGAAGAAGGAGGAGATACAATTACTCCGCAAGAGGCTTATCAAAGATCAGCGGCTGTACATAGTAAACTTACAGATTTACAAAATAGAATTAATGCTAAAGTTCGCGAAATAGAATCCCGTCAATCGACACAAGAGGCTGTTGAAGAAGAATCGGAAGCTGATGAAACTGTAGCTGACGAAGTGGAAGGAGATGACGAAAATCTAGAAGTCGATGAAAATGAAGACGATGACGACGGAGAATTGCCAGATTAAAAAAATATAATAAAAAATTTTTGAATAAGGTTAGTAGATATTGGTAGAAAAAAATCTCTGAATATTCAGAGATTTTTTTTGCCCCTCAAATTTAATCCCCTATTGATTTTTTTTTATGTGCATAATAATATTCTCCATGTAGAGTGCTTACGCCAATAATCACTCAACAAAAAAAGGAAAATTAAAATGTCAATTAACTTAGAAAACAAACAAGAATTTGCTAAAAAATTCGGCAAGAATGAAAAAGACACAGGTTCTTCAGCAGTTCAGATCGCAATGATGACGAAGAAAATTGCAGAATTGACAGAACATTTGAAATCTAACAAAAAAGATTTCGCAACAAAAAGAGGTCTTTTAATGATGGTAGGTAAGAGAAAAAAATTACTTTCCTACGTAAAATCAAGAAATCTTGAAGAATACAGATCACTTGTTAAGAAGTTAAAAATTAGAGGTTAATCTCAAAATAAAAAACCGGTTATTATGAACCGGTTTTTTATTTATGCTAATATACACCCATGAACACACTTAAATCGAACAGATTACATATAGGAATTTTCGGCAAAACAAATGTTGGAAAGTCCTCTTTTTTAAATAAAATTACCAATCAGGAAGTTTCAATTGTCTCTGATATAGCCGGTACAACAACCGATATCGTAGAAAAATCAATGGAATTTTTACCAATTGGACCGGTAAATTTTCTTGATACTGCCGGTATAAACGATGAGACGGAATTAGGTTCAAAGCGTCTGGATAAAACTTTATCGGCATTAAAGAGAACTGATATCGCAGTATTAATGTGTGATCATGAAGCCATCGGAGAATATGAAAAAAAACTTATAGAAGAATTTGAGAGTTTTAAAATCCCTTTTGTAATCATTGTAAATAAAACAGATATTTCAAAACCCTTAATTGATGGTTATAAGAATGTAATATTTACATCAGTTTTATATGATGAAGAATTGATTTATAAATTTAAAGATGAACTCATAAAACTTTTGCCTGACGAATTTGTAAACTCTCCAAAAATTGCCGGTGATTTGATTGATGAAGGTTCTACGGTTATTTTGGTCATACCTATAGACAAAGAAGCACCAAAGGGTAGGATTATCTTACCACAAGTGCAAACTCTAAGAGATCTTCTTGATAGCGGATGTAAAGTTGTTTGTGTCCGAGATACAGAGTTAAAACAGGCAATAAATGATTTAAAAATACCGCCGGCATTGGTTATAACGGATTCACAAGCATTCAAAAAAGTGGCAGAAATTGTACCGGAAAATATTCCATTAACTTCATTTTCTATATTATTTGCAAGATTAAAAGGGGATTTAAAAGCCTTTGTAAATGGAGCAAGTGCAATAGAAAAACTTCAAAATGGTGATAAAGTTTTAATTTTAGAAAGTTGCACTCATCATGCAATTGAAGATGATATCGGACGAGTAAAAATTCCAAATCTTTTGAAAAAGAAAACAGGGAAAGATCTTGTGATTGAAAATTTTTCAGGACATGACTTTCCTGATATTTTGGATTACAAGTTAATAATTCATTGTGGTGCTTGCATGACTAACCGTCGTGAAGTTCTTTCGAGAATTTTGACTGCAAGCCGTAATGGCATACCAATTACAAATTATGGGATATCAATTTCATATTGCTTAGGAATTTTGCCACGTGCATTAAAAATTTTCGAACTTGAATAAAAGTTTTGTTTGTTATAGTTTAAGACATGTAGATACGAGGGAATTGCCCCTCACCCCTACCCCCTCTCCCAGAGGGCGAGGGGAAAAAAGGAAAGAAGGAGAACTCAAAATGAGTGAAAGAAAATTAGTTGGAACAAACGAAATGTTCAAAAAAGCACTTGCAGGCGGTTATGCTATTGGTGCTTACAATGTTAACAACATGGAAATTTTGCAAGGTATAGCAGAAGCTGCTGAAGAAACTCAGTCACCTATTATCTTACAAGTTTCAGCAGGTGCAAGAAAATATGCTAATCAAACATACCTTATCAAATTGGTAGAAGCAGCTTTAGCTACAACTACAGTACCTATTGCTTTGCACTTAGATCACGGTGCTGATTTTGAAATTTGTAAAGCTTGTATCGACGGCGGTTTCTCATCAGTTATGATCGATGGTTCAAGATTCCCATTTGAAGAAAACGTTAGAGTAACAAAACAAGTTGTTGAATATGCTCACGAACGCGGTGTTTCGGTTGAAGCTGAACTCGGAAAACTCGCAGGGGTTGAAGATGACGTTAATGTTGACGCTAAAGATGCTAAATATACAAACGTTAAAGAAGCTGTTGAATTTGTTAAACAAACAGGTTGCGATTCTTTGGCAATCGCTATCGGAACTTCTCACGGTGCTTACAAATTCAAAGGTGAAGCTAAATTAGACTTTGACAGATTAAAAGAAATTAAAGATGCTTTACGTGAAGCTGGTTTTGGTGATTATCCGATTGTACTTCACGGTTCATCTTCAGTTCCAAAAGAATTTGTTGAAAAATGCAACAAGTTTGGCGGAAATTTACCTGATGCTCAAGGTGTTCCTGAAGAAATGCTTAATTATGCTTCAAAACACGGTGTTGCAAAAATTAATATCGATACAGATTTGAGACTTGCAATGACATCAACTATCAGAGAATTTTTCATTGAGCATCCTGAAAAATTTGACCCACGTGAATATATGGGACCTGGTAGAACTGCCGTTAAAGAAATGGTTAAACACAAAATGGTTGACGTTCTTGGAACAGCAGGTCACGCTAAAGACTAATTTTTATAGAAATCAAAAAAGAGACTGCATTTTGTAAAATGCAGTCTCTTTTTTATTATTTATTATTTTCTAAAAAGCTGATGGATACATGCTTTGAGCCCAAGCTTTATTTAATTCCTCAACACTTTCTGCTAAACCTTCATAACGAGTAAGATTTGCGGCAACACTTTCAATACATCCTTCTCCTTTATAAAAGCTACCATCAAAAAGTTTCCCTGCTTTTACATGAAAAAATTCAACAATTTCTTTTTCCGGATTTTGTAAAATTTTTATTGAGCTTCCGTCTTTTAATCTAAAACTTCCAATGCCCATTCCATGAAGCTTCGCATAATCTGCTATACTAAAACCTAATTTGACTCCTGGGGTTCTCATTTTTACTCCTTTATTTCTACTTGTGTTGTTATAAAGTAGTGTAATAAATATTTTTGCTAGTGAATGGTAACACCGTTTAACAAAATTTTACATTACGGTTTTTGGAATACAAATATATATTCGTGGTTAAAAATGCTAAAGCCACCGGCTAATGCACGATAACGCCACAAATTCGCAGTTCTGCCTTTTGCTCGTTCATTACCGTTAATATCTTTAACTATAGTTGATTTTAATATAAATCCAAGTTTTCTCATTCTATTCATACATTCAAAACCCAGAGGCTGAACTTCTGAATTTTTATAGCTATCTCCGATTATCAAACACGCAAAGCGACCGCTTTCCAACAAGTCATAGCCGTTTTTTGCGACTTTTTCAAACATGTCATAAAATTCTTCTGTTGTTTCGCAATTAGAAAGATCTTCTTTTTTATCAGAAAACTTAATAATATCGTCATATGGCGGGTGAAGCATCAAAAATTGAGCTTTATCTTCACCCATAATTTCAAGTCTTGCTTGCACTTTTTCAAAAGCATCCTGACTTGTAGAATCCGAGCAAATAATATTCACATCCGTAACAAGTTGTTTAGGAGAAAATTTTTCGCTTACACTATCAACAAGATCCTGTTTCAGTTCAACACCTATACAACGGCGGTTCATATTAATCGCTTCAATTCCGGAAGTTCCGGAGCCAAAAAATAAATCCAAAACGACATCATTCTTCTTTGTATATCTTTCATACATTTGTTGAGCAATTTGCGGAATATAATTTCCGTGATATTCATTAGAATGTCCGTGTTCTTTCAATCTGGAAGGAAAAAGCCACAGAGAATTTGTCATAACATGTGCATAATCTTTCCATTTTTTGAGATTAATATCACTGTATTTGGTCGTCTTAATATCCGGGGTTTGAACAACCTTCAAATCTGCTTTTTTATTTGGTTTAAGTTTTGTATTTGCTGATAATCTAACCAAAGTATTTCCTCCAAGTCTGCTTTTTACTTTATAAAATTCTATAAAATCTCTTATGATTTGTAATCAAACATTCAGAGGATTTTATGATATTATTTGAAAGGGGGAATGGATTATGGCAAGAATAAAACAGTTATCAAAACATTTAATAAATCAAATCGCAGCAGGTGAAGTTATTGAACGTCCGGCATCCGTTGTGAAAGAACTAACAGAAAATTCCATTGATGCCAGAGCATCAAGAGTCAGTATAGAAATTAATAACGAATGTCGTGATATAAGAGTCGCCGATAATGGTTCAGGTATTCATCCTGATGATATTATGCTGGCTTTTGCAAAACATGCAACAAGTAAAATTCAAGAAGACGATGATCTGTTTGATATTCATACATTTGGTTTTAGGGGAGAAGCATTAGCAAGTATAATTTCTATCTCAAAATTGACCTGTATAACACGTACAAAAGATTTTGAAACAGGAACAAAAGTAAAATGCGAAAATTCAGAAGTTTCTCAAGTCGAAACCGGTTGTGCAATCGGAACTATTATGGAAGTAAAAGATCTTTTCTATAATTTACCTGTACGTCTTAAATTTTTAAAAAGTTCCAATACAGAATTTTCTTATATACAAGAAGTTGTTCAAGCTATTGCACTTTCTCATCCTGAAGTTTCAATTGAATTAAAAAAACTTGGCAAAACTGTTTTAAAAACTACCGGGCAAAACAACCTTACACAGACTATTAAAGAAGTTTATTCATCTGATGTTACAAACAATTTAAAAGAAGTTTTAAAAACAGACGAATTATCCGGTTTAAAAATAAGCGGATTTGTAAGTACACCTGATTACACTCGTTCAAGTAAAAAAAGTTATCATACATACATAAATTCAAGAGCCGTGAAATGCCCTGTATTCCAAAAAGCAATAGATATGGTATACAAAAATCTTACTGCCGGTAATAAATACCCGTTTGTCGTTTTGAATTTGGAAATTCCTCCACACGATGTGGATGTGAATGTTCACCCTACAAAAAAAGAAGTTCGATACAAAAATCCTAATCAAATTTTTAATTTTATTTATACAGCTGTACAAGGAGGATTATCAAATTACGTTGAGAAACCTTCAAATAACGTCTCAGGATTTTACAGCCCACAGCCAAAAAATCCAGTGCAACAAAGTTCTGTTGTTCAATTCCCTTCTCGTAAACAAGAAGTTTATGTAGATAAAACAACAGATACATTGTATGTCCCTTCAAACGTTAATTTGAATTTTTCAACAAAAAATGAACCAACACCTTCACAACAAACTATATTCACACCGACCGATAATTCTAAAAATGAATCTACAGACAGAGTTATAGGACAATATAAAGATACATACATTTTATTAGAAACAGATGAAGGATTAGAAATTGTTGATCAACACATAGCAGAAGAACGATATAATTACGAAAAATTATTAGAAGATAAAAATATAATTTCTCAAATGCTTTTTGTCTCGGACGTAATACAAATTTCTTCAAGCGAAGTAGAATTAGTCAGAGAAAATTTACAAAAATTTGAACGTTTTGGTTATGGGATAGAGTTCATAAGCGATACAGAAATAATTTTTCGCAAAGTTCCACAAATACTTGCCAAGATCAATCCAAAAGAAATCATGGCAGATATTTTGGAAAATATCGAAGGTGATTTGAACAATCTTGAAGAACGTATTTTACGTACTACAGCGTGCAAAGCATCTGTAAAAGCCAATACTCCACTTTCAATATGGCAGATGCAAGAAATTATTAAAAAATGGCGAACTACAAAAATGCCTTACACATGCCCGCACGGACGACCAATTTGCCATACAATACCACATAAAGAACTTGCCGGATTCTTTCAAAGAGCAAAGTAATTTTATTTTAAACCGTTTTCGACTATGACTTTTGCCAAAATTCCATTTACAAATGAAGCACTGTCTTCTGTCGAATATTTTTTAGAAAGTTCTACAGCTTCATCTACAACAACCTTGACAGGATTTTCTTTTGTATATAAAAGTTCACAAAGAGCAATTCTTAAAATATCTTTGTCCATTTTTACAAGCCTGTCAAAATCCCAGCCTCTCGCATATTTCTCAATTTGAGAATCAATTTCTTTTGAATTATTTTTATATGCTTTAACAATATCAATTGCGTACCTTTTAACTTCTTGTTCGGAATCAAGAACAGTAAATTCTGCAATTTCAAGACCCAACAAAGCTTTTTCTGCAACATCGATCATTTCATTAACTCGTTGTGACATATCAGCAGAAGTCATATTCAATGGTACAGGGATGTTCGCTGCATTCATAGGTCTGTTAAGGTTAATTTTATGTTCTGCTTCATAATCCTCAAGCCTGTTTTTCATATCAAGCAAAGCTCCCAGAGATGTTTTTAATTCATCGCTGACATTACTCAAAAGTATTCTGACAGATTTAACAATTACTTCGTCTAAATTTTCTTTTGAATAATCATTAATAGTTTTGTCGAACTGTGAAAATAATATAAATGCCAATTCTCTGGCTGCTCTACGGGCTTGCATATTTTTTACCTCTTTAATCTACTTTTTCTAATATTAACATAAAAAAAGCAGGACGCAATCATGCATCCTGCATATTATTATTAAAAAGTACTACGCTTCTTTATTAATATCTTTTACACTCAAAGCGATTCTATGTTCTTGCGGTGTGAATTTTTTAATAAGAACTTCTACACTATCGCCAACTTTGTATAAATTGAACGGATTAACATTTTCTTCAGACATTTCTGAAACTGGTAACAAAGCTTCAACACCAGGGAAAATGTTAATAAACGCACCAAAACCGGTAACTTTGTTAACTGTACCTGTAATAACTTGACCTTCAGAGAATTGACCTTCAATTTGAGTCCAAGGATCTTCGCCCATTCTCTTTAAAGAAAGCGAAATTCTTTTCAATTCAGGGTCAATTTTAATAACTTTAACTTCAATAGTTTCACCAAGAGAAATTACATCTGAAGGATGTTTAATTCTTTGCCATGAAATTTCAGAAATAGGAAGTAAACCATCGATACCGTTAATATCAACAAATGCACCAAAATCAGCAATTCTTACAACCTCACCCTGAACAATTTGATCTTCTTCAAGAGTTGATAAAATATTATCTACAACCTGATCTCTTTGTTCAGCAATAGCTTGTCTTTGAGAAAGAATAAGTTTATTTTTCTTTGGATCAGCTTCGAGAACTTTAACTTCTATTTTTTGGTCTACAAGATTATCTGTCGGGTTGCCATTTCTTAATTGAGAAGAAGGTATAAAACCTTTAAGATCTGCAACGTCAACCAGAACTCCACCTTTTACAACTGAAACAACTTTTGCAAGAATTGTATCACCTTGAACTTTTGCATCATTAAGTTGAGCCCAAGCCTGAGCAAATGCAAGTCTTTTCAATGATAATTGCATTCCATCTTCATCATTTTCTTCTTTCAATACGTAAAATTCTTTAACATCACCAACTTCAAGTGAAGAATTTTCTTCAAATGAAGAAAGTTCGTTATCTGATAGAAATGCTTCTGTTTTAGCACCGCGAACGCTTACTAAATATCCGTCATTTTCTTTTTTGATAACTGTACCTTCAACAATATCTGCTACTGAAGGTGCTTGTGAAAAGCTTTCTTCTAATAACTTTTCAAATTCGTCTAATGTTGCTTGTGTCATTTTTAATTTTTCTCCTTTTCTTTTTTATTTTGTTAATTTTTCTATCACTTCATTTATAATACTTTGCGGAGTTGAAGCTCCGGCTGTTATTGCAATTTTTTGAGATTGTTCTATCAAATCTTTATAATTTTCAAGTTCTTTTTCTGACTCTATATGAATTGTTGTAGTAATATTTTTTGTAATTTCAGCAAGATGAGTAGTATTTGCACTTTTTTTAGAACCTACAACTATCATCAAATCATTTAATGCAGCCAATTCTTTTGCTTCTATTTGGCGGCGTTGGGTACTTGGGCAAATAGTATTTGCTACATGTAATTCTTTTGATATTGGAGTTAAGTACTCTATAATTTTGTTCAAAGTAGAAACCATCTGTGTCGTTTGAACAACGATACCGATTTTTTTGTGAGATTTTAATTCATTTTCATAAGGTTTTAATTGCTCAATTTCTGTTGCGACAATAACTTTTTGTCCATACTGTAACGCATTTGCTCTTATTGCGACAACTTCGGGGTGTTCAACTTTACCAACAATTATTAAATAATATCCATTTTTAACAAGTTCAACAGCTTTTTGCTGAACTTTTTTAACATCAGGACAGGTCAAATCATAAGTTTCAAAGCCCGATTTTTGAATTTTGGCAAAAACTTCAGGGGCTTCACCGTGACTTCTTACAACGCAAATGCCTTGTCCGCATTCAGGAAGCTCAACTAATGTTTTAATTCCAAGCCTATTTAACTCGTCAATAACCTGCGAATTATGTATCAATTCACCAAGTACACAAACACTACGTTCAGGGTTGTCGGCTTTCAATTTTTTCACGGTTTCAACGGCTCTTTTTACGCCATAGCAAAAACCGGCAGACTTAGCTAATGTAATTTCTTTCGGCAATTTATAATTGTCTTCTTTCAAATGGACTCGTGAAGGGGTAACTTCACTGTAGAAAAATTACATCATAAAGATCTTTCAAAATCAAGCCCTGCCGCGTAAATATTTATACCAGTCAAGATTTGTTAAAGAACCTGTTGTGAAATTATTAGGAGTATAACCTTCAGCCTGTTTATTCAATGCTGAATAAAATTCCGGAGAACCCGGTATAGGATGTTCTTTTGCTCTTTGTTCTTCAATTTGAAAGGCTCTACTGCCACCCTCAATTGAAGCTAATTCAATATCAAGATCATTTTCAAGTTTCTGTTGTTGATATTCTGATAGAGAATTTTTATAATTTTCATAAATTCCGGCAGCCTGAAGTTGAACTATAGTAATTTTACCCTTCATCAAATATTCGGTAATCAAATCATAGTTGTATGCCAGAATTGAAACATCACCGCTAAATGCAAATAAACCTTCCAAAATATCTCTATCATTTTTATGATTTAGGGCAAAAGTACGTATATTTTTCAAACTGGAAGCGTTGATAACACCTCTTTTAAAGTATATTGCAAGCATATCGGATGGAAGATTATCAATATTACTTCCATAAGCACAAATAATTGCAATAATTTCTAAATTATTTCTGTGTGCTTCGACAAAACTTCTTATATCGGCAGGAGTACCATATTTTGCAAAATAAATCAAAAATACTCTTTGAGCTGTAGAACTTATCTTGCTTAATGCTTCATATAATTTTGACATTCCGCCGGTTATATATGCTTGTTTTAACTCTTTTATAACTCTTTCAGAAAGTCCGCCATAAGTTTTTTTAACTTCAGTCAGAACTTCGGCTTCTTCTTGAGTTATTTCTTGACTTTCTTCAATGTGAGTTACAATATCAGAAAGCTGATCTAGCGTATATTCTCTTTGCGTTTCAAACCTTTGCAGAACATCTGTAAGATAGTTAAAATAATTATCGACTAATTGTTTTTCAGGAGTTCCAGTTTTAACTTTAGTATCTGAATACCTGCTAATATCGCTAACAGAAACTTGTACTTGCTTAATCTGTTGTGCTGACGCTGTTTGAGAAGAACTTGTAACAGTTGCAGCATTTGTTCTTTCAGAAACTGTAGTTTTTGCAAGTGTCGTTTGGGAAATTTCACCGGAGTTCATTGCTTGACGAATTGCCAATTGATCTTCAGCAGAATAATTTTTCATTGCTTCTTCAATATTAGTATTGTATTGATTTCTAATATTTGGATCCTTGACAGTATTTGAAGCCGCTGCCAACCCTTCTGTTACTGAAGGGCTATTTATCTTAGTTAATTCTTGGTTATAATAGAGTTTTCTATTATCGTCGTCAGTTGTTGTTACTAAAGACTTTGCATAAGAGGCTTTTTTGGAATCACTTAATTTGCCTGAATTAAGAATATTAGTAGAAATGAATCCTGCATCTTCTTGTGTTTTATATTTGTTTAAACCTGTCGTAAATTCATCTTCTAAACCAATATTTGTAACACCAACACCAAACTCCGTAGCCTGTTCATTATCCAAAAAATCCGGAGCTTCAGCAGTAATTTTTCTTGCTCGTGCGGCTTTTTCAGGATTTCCACTTTCAATATCTCTTTTTATGGCTGCAACACTCTGATCTGCTTGTCCTGTTGCTATGCTTGCCGCAGCGACAGCAGTATTATCCATTTTATCTTCAAAATGTTCTTTAACAAAAGCCCTGGCTTGTTCCTCGGTCATACCTTTAGAAACCAATGTGCTAACCGCGTGTTTAATAATATTATTTATAGCTTCTTCACCGGCAGCATCGTCTGCAAAAGCCATATCCGACATACCGGCAGCCAGTTCTTCAAGAATTACACTTGCAGCCTGTGAACCTTGAGGAGTACTCAAATCTATTTTACTTAAACTAAACTCAAGAAATTTTTGAGGATTAGTAATAACCATAACAGCCTTTAAGCTGTTCATTATACCCGCAGGCTTATCCATACTTGGATCGCCAACTCTTTCTCTCAGTTCATAAGACCTGAGCATACTTTTTTCAATATCTGAAAGCTGACTTATGTCTTTACTTTTCAGATGATTATATATATCTTGTTCAGTTGGATTCTCTTTACCTATTTCCTTGATCAAATTGAGTTTAGCTTTTAAATATTCTGTAATTTGTTTACCTTGTTCACTAAGATTCTCCCCTCTTGTTTCAAGGTATTTAAGAATTAATTCATTCTGTTTTACCGGATCATTTTTTAATTCTTCGATATCAAAATCCTCAATCTGAGCAACAAATTTTACAAAATCAGATATATCAAAATCAGGAAATGCTTCGGACATTTTTTCCAAATCCATTCCTTCTATTCCTAAAAGCTGGGAAGCAATTTGATTACAATACTGCTTACACTTTGCTTCTCTTTGATCATCAGGCAAGGCTTTGTATTCATTATCCGTTAATTCCAAATAGAAATTAGCAACAGCATGTATTTGTTCTATAGAACTTTTATCTTCATAACCCGCTATTTTGGATGTAATTTCATCGTAATATTTGCCAAACATTACAAGTACAAGTTTTTGAATTTCAGATTTAGACATGTTTTGCATATCTTCAAGAGAAATTTTTTCTGACTTAGATACGCCAAGCATAATCATTACCTGCATATTCAGCATATCTTTCTCTTTTCCGGTTACATGTTGATATTGCGGATTGACATTTCCCAATAAAGAATTGATGAAATTCTGTCTGTATTCTTTTTTCTGTTCAAAAGTTAATTCAGAATACTCGGAATTATCACTTAAGTATAAATCTACAATTTTGTCCAACTTATCATCAGAACTCAGCTCTTGAGACAAAAATACCTGAACATAATTAAGAACTTTCTGTGTATGTTCATCTTGCCCAACAGATGAAACAGAGTTTACTCCGGAAGATTGGTAACCGGTCCATACGGACTGTTTAGGTGCATTTGTCCCGGAAGCAGCTGACGTTCCTTGTTGACGCGTAGTTTCTGTCGTTGGATTTACTTTTTTTGGTTCAGGAAAATATTGAAATTCACTCATAATCTTACTCTTATATTCTCTTATAAATTGTTAAACAATTTATAAGTTTTAATTTTTCAACATGATAATTTATTTTTACAATTTTTAATAATACTGAGTCAATATTGATTTGAAAAATTTCGGAGAGGTTGTTGTTTTATATGATATGTGAGTTTTATTTGTCCATTGTGTTTGACCATTCAACAGTTTTAGAATTTCTTCAGCAACACTCTTGTCAAGGTAAATTTCTTTTGTTAATGCCGAAACAGCATCTCCAAGACAATTAACAACATCTTCAATAGTTACCGCACCATAAAATTCTTTACCTTCTCCAAGATCATGGAAAATTATTTGTTGAACCTTAGGTGGATGATCTGAAGCACGTTTTGAGCCATAATTCCCGTCTGTAATCAAAAATACATTTTCAACTTCATTCGATTTTTTGTTAAATTGAGAAGTTGTATAAACAAGATGCCCCGGATCTTCATAAATTTTGATAGGTTTTGAATATTTTACTTTGTCATATCTAAAATATTCCCAACCATATGGCGGCGGTGTTTTTTTAGATTTTTGCGGTGTTTGTGGAGTAATCGATGCTGTAACATAAAAATCTTCATCAATCTTATCATTCTGTGTTGGTGCTGAAATTTCAATTTCATTAGGTTCAAATTCATTAACAGGAATGTTATTCGCCGCGGATAATAAAGACGGATTCATTGCCATAAGCATTACGACCGGAATTGTCTTTATATTCCCTGAACTATGCGAAACCTCCGGAATATCATCTCTTTCAGGACGATTGCCAAAACTGACATTTTTAAAACCACTATCTGCTTTAACACTACTAACCGCCGTTATAGCCATATTTTCACTCCTATTTTACACTTTAATTGAATTATACAGGTCGTTTTAGATTTTGTAAAGTTTTAATATACTAAAACCTAAAAAACATTTTTTTTGCTACCATAAAATTATGTTCTATTTTGAAAATATAAATAAGAAAAAAATCCTTAGATCAGATATGATTCAAAATGCAAATGCCTTTTTTACAACACGCGAAAGTGCAATAAATGAAAATGAACAACTTATTATTAACTATTTAGGAGTAAAAAAACTTATTTATCCACAGCAAACTCATAGTGGCAACATTCAAATAGTAGAGAAAAATAAATTCAATTATCCGAACACTGATGCCTTAATTCTAACAATTCCGGAATATGCGATTTTTCTGAACTTTGCAGATTGTACTCCAATAATTCTCTACGATACAAAACAAAATATAGGAGCTATTTGCCATGCCGGATGGCGTGGTAGTGTTAAAAAAATTGCACCTAAAACAATCCAAAAAATGATTGAAGATTTTAATACAAAGCCTGAAAATGTCACTGCTTTGATAGGACCTGCAATATCTTCATGCTGCTATAATGTTGGAGAAGAAGTTTTTGAAAAATTAAAAATCACAGTAAAAAATTTTAATAATTTATATAAAATTTCAGATAATAATTTTTTTGTCGATTTGAAAAGTATAAACAGTCAACAAATTAGAGAATTAGGAGTCAAAAATATCGATATCTGCCCTTATTGCACGAGTTGTGACAATAATTATTTTTTCTCATATCGAAAAGAAAATGGTACAACTAACAGGCATAACGCCGTTTTAAAACTTGCATAATTCCTAAGAACTTATTATAGCAACGATATTAAGAAAAGTAAAAATATTACTATGGTTGTAGCAATATTTTCTAAAAAAATGTTATTATATTAATATAAGTAGGAAAAGTAAAAGGGTTACTGTATGAAAAAGTTTTTGCTTTTATTGGGAATCGTTGTGTTCACAGGCTTAGGTGCGAATGCATCTACGATTATTACGTATCAAAACACCGGAGTGCCTATTTATGTTCAACATGGAGCCGGACCAAGAATGTCAACACAAACATTAGAACTTAGTCGCATGAACCGCGGTTATGGATACAGAAGCAATAATTTTGCTCGCCCTTATAGTGGGAATAATTTTGCACGTAATCACTTTGCTCAACCAAGAGGTAACAGACCACCAATGCCTCCTGTAGGGGGACAGATGCTGATCGGAAACGTTCCTGCAACAAATGTGAACATTGTTAATGTAAACAATTCTAATTCCAGATTTAATAAAAATTTTCAACCAAGAACTCAAAAAAGTTATACCAGGGGCGGAATGATCTATTACAATTAATTGTGCAAAATAACCTTTCCTTCTAAGGAATTTTTGACATCAATAACTCTTTGGTTTGAACTGCCGACCCACTTAAGATTGTTGTCTTTTAAATTCTCAACAAACTCTCCTTCCGCAATAACGTCAATATCGGAAATTCCTTCTAAATCTTTAATTTCTTCCCACAAATAACCTGTATAGAGCCAGATTGTTTTTTCAGGATAAAGTTTACGACATTTTTTAATAAGTCTGAAAACTTCCTTTCTATTATTCGGAAATAACGGATCTCCGCCACTAAAAGTTATACCGTCAATATAAGGTTTATTAAGTGCTTCAAAAAGTTCATCTTCGGCATTTTTATCGAAAAATAATCCGCCATTTTCATCCCAAGTAATTGGATTTTGACAATTTTTGCAGCAATGATTACACCCGGAAACCCATAGTACCACACGGATTCCATCACCATTCAACATATCTTGCTTTGTTATATTATGATAATTCATTTTACATACTCACTCTATCTGCAATTTCTTCCATTTTCGCTGAATTTAAACGCGTATCACCTTTAACTCTGGAATATGACAAATAACCATTCATTCTATCAATTTTTGTAAGATTTTTACTTCCACATTTTGGGCATACATCCATACTTAATTCTTGATGTCCGCAATCATCACAATATGCCAAAGAAAGGTTTACCCCCTCATAAAATCCTTTGTCCATAGCTCTTTTGATAATTGTTTCAATAGCTTTTGTATTGTAAGAAATCGGATATTTTACATATTGAATTTTGCCACCATTTAGAAGTTCCCAAAATCTCCCTTCTAAATCTTGTTTTTCGATTGGTCCAATATTCTCACTAACATGGCAGTGAAAACTGTTTGAAACATATCCTCTATCAGAAACTTTTTCAATAATACCGTATTTCTTGCGAAATTGTTCAACTTGAAGTCCGCAAAGGCGTTCTGCCGGTGTACCATAAATTGCATAAAGATTTCCATCTTCCTCTTTATACTGCGTAATTTTTTCATTTATATAACGCATAACTTCAAGAGCAAATTCACCATCTTCCACAAGTGATTTTTGATTGTAAAGTTGCTGTAATTCATTCAAAGCAGTAATTCCAAAGGAAGCCGTTGAAGATTTCAAAATAGGTTTAATTTTGTCATGAATACCAAGGTTACCACCATAAAATCCGCCTTCACAAAAACCTAAAGGATTTATTGAAGCTCTCATTTCACCAAGATATTCGTAAGTACGTTTGTGAAGCCCTCTAATCATTTCCATATAATAATCAAGTACTTTGTAAAAATCTTTGCCTTCTTGCTTTGCCTTCGCAAAAATCATCGGCAAATGCAAACTAACTGCACCGATATTAAATCTTCCGACAAAAACTGGAACATCGTTTTTATCAGCCGGCTTCATACCACCTTTTTCATACCACGGAGAAAGAAAAGCACGGCAACCCATAGGTGAAATAACTTTTTTATATTTTTTGTACATACTTGCAATGTAGCCTTCACCTGTTAATGATAACCAATCAGGATACATTGATTTTTTTGAGCATTCTACACCAGCATGAAAAACATCTTCTAATTCTTTTCCTTCGCCGTGAAGATTTTCATCATACAAGAACACAATTTTAGGGAATAATACGGGCTTTTTATTTTCTTTTTTACCCTGACCAACCTTACGAACTTCGAGCATCATCTTAGAAGCCATTTTTGCGAATTTATCGGTACCGAGTCCCATTGTCATAGTAATAAACGGATAATCTCCGCGACTTGAAGCAACTGTGTTGAATTTGTATTCCCAACCTTGAAATCCATCGTGAAAATCTTTCAAAACATCCTTTTGAGCTTCATAATCAGCAATATCTTCACTAACCCCCATATCAATATATTTTTGATATTGTTCATTATAAGTTTTTAGTGCATAAGGAGCAAGAATTTTGTCAACTTCAGGAACTGTAAAACCACCATATTGTTGACTTGCAGCTGCCATAACTATGTCACCAATCACATCAAAAGCAACTTCTAGAGATTTCGGTTCATTATACCAAAGATTACCCATCTCAAAACCACCCTTTAAGACATTTGCAACATCAAAAAGGCAACAATTCATAGTGTCACGACGAGCTGACATATCATGAATATAAATGTAACCATCGCGTACAGCTTGCAGTTCCGGCGTAGTCAAAAAGAATTTTTTATACAATTCTTTATTCAATTGATTAAAAACTAAAGAGCGTTTTGTTGACACAAGTGCAGAATCTGCATTTGAATTTTCTTTATCGCCAATGTACATTATTTTTTGACTTTCTTGGTAAACTTTATCAAGCATCTTTACAAAATCGATTTTGTAATCTCTATAATTTCTATAGCTTTTAGCGACTTTAGGGTTAACTTCTTCCAAAGCATTTTCAACTATACAATGCATTTTGAAAATTTCTATTTCTTGTAAATTAGTTTCTAAAACACTTTTATTTACAAAATTACAGATTGTATCAAGTTCCTTATCGCTAAATTCAACAAGCATTCTTGCTGCCGATTTTTTTATAGCAGAAATAACTTTTTTAATATTATACTTTTCTTTTGTTCCGTCCTTTTTAATAATTTTAATTTTATCTAAGGCATTTTTTGGCAAAAAATCTACAACTCTGCTGATAAAATGGATATCATCAGCTGAATTTTCGATGTTTGGAATGCTTAAATTTACAACATTCCCCTGATTTAAATTTTTCATAACAATCTCCTTTTCTTTCAAAAAGGCAGAAATTGGTATTTTTTAGAGATCAACTCTCCCAAATTCCTGTCTCGAGGTGTACTAAAAACAGACTTGAGCATTCCGACTGTAACGGCTGCGGACCAGTGAGGGACTTTCACCCATACTTTCCTCAAACTGTATTGTAAGCATTGTAGAATAAATTTTAAAATTATGCAACTAATTTAAAAAAAAGCCCCTTCCTAAAGTAAACTGCAACCCTAAAACCGACTTTTTTTACTTTGTCTAGTTTTAGGGTTGCAGTTCAGAGAGGCTTTTTTATCAGCGGGCAACGAGACTGTCTTGACCTGCTCGCATTAAACGGCATTACTGGCGGGGTTCAACACCCCGCCTTCCAGCCTCTGCTCGCAGGTCGCTCGAACTTTCCAGCCAAGCTAATGCTTGGCGAGTTCTCGTCTTCGTTCCCATAAAAAAAGACTCCTTGTAGAGTCTGCTTTATCAGCGGGCAACGAGACTCGAACTCGCGATCTTCTCCTTGGGAAGGAGACATTCTACCACTGAACTATGCCCGCATGTACATTTATTGTATCACAAATTTTTTTATAGACAAATAAAAAAGTTGGGTAAAACCCAACCTTTTATTCAACATATTCTTCCAATCTTTTTTTACGATTTGGATGACGAAGTTTTCTAAGTGCCTTCGCTTCAATTTGTCTAATACGTTCTCTAGTCACACCGAACAATTGACCAACTTCTTCCAAAGTTCTTTGTCTACCATCATCCATACCAAAACGTAATCTTAATACATCACGTTCACGAGCAGACAATGTACATAAAACTTCCGCCAAATCTTCTTTCAAAAGTTCGGAAGCTACCATTTTAACAGGTGCATCGGCTTCCTTGTCTTCAATAAAATCACCCAAACGAGAATCTTCTTCTTTACCAATAGGTGTTTCAAGTGACAATGGTTCTTGTGCAATTTTAATAATCTCACGAAGCTTAACTATAGAAACATTCATTTCCGCAGCAAGCTCGTCTTCAGTAGGCTTTCTTGAAAGATCCTGAGCCAATTTTCTGGTAACTTTTTTCAATTTATTAATAGTTTCAACCATGTGAACAGGGATTCTTATTGTTCTTGCTTGATCAGCAATCGCTCGTGTAATCGCCTGTCTAATCCACCAGGTCGCATATGTCGAAAATTTAAATCCTCTTTCATGATCAAATTTTTCAGCAGCACGAATTAAACCAAGGTTACCTTCCTGAATCAAGTCAAGGAAAAGCATACCACGTCCAATATATTTCTTCGCAATACTAACAACCAAACGCAAGTTTGCTTGAACAAGTTTCCTTTTTGCAATTGCTCCCGGAGTACCACCTTCTAGAATTTTCTTTGCAAGTTCAACTTCTTCACTGGCAGACAAAAGTTTAATTCTTCCAATTTCACGCAAATAGAGTCTGACAGGATCATCAATAGCAACATTTTTAGGTACATCAATTTCGCGTCCTTCGCCATCATCTGATGAATGCATTACATAGATATCGTCAACTTTCTCACCATTCATCTTTGAAGTCACGATATCTTCAATATTATCCGTCGAAATATCAACATTCATATAATTTACAGGTTCACGTTCCGGTTCCATAGAAGAACTATCATCAAGATCTTGTAACTCCATTGAAGAATCTTCATCTACGCTGATTACAGAAGAACCCGGTTGTCTTTTTCTTGTCATCTAATTCATCTCCGATTTTTTATTTTTGTTTTTGATTTTATCTCTAAGCTGTATTTGAATTTTTAGGGCTTCAGGATCATTGTCATCTATTTCCTGATATTTTTTTCTAATGTGTTTAATTTCTTGAGCGTGTTTACACTGATTAATTTTTGCAACCACCTCTTTTATAGTGTTTTCAAACTCCTCATCACTTAAGCCTTTGTATGCTTCACTAGCCTGTGCCAACTCCGGCAAAAGTGCCTGTGCGTTAGGGTTTTCAACAAATTCAGTGTATAAATGTTCTATTAATTCTTTCACATTATTTACGGTACATATCAATTTGTCAATTGTGGATTTTACAATTATTAATATTTCATCATCGAATGTAACGTCGCCAATCATTTCATTGATTTGGGCAAATGTAAAATGACTGTCGGGTACAAAAAACATGCTCAATAATTTTTTTTGCGCTTTTTTTAAAATTGAATCATTTTTTGTTACATTTTTAACAATTCTTTCCACTTGAGGAATATTTGCCTTTTCAAATGCGTTAATCTCAGTTTTTATATCATTGGAATCTACTCCTAATGCTTGAGCTACCATATCTGTGTATTCTGCACGAATTATTCTGTTTTGAATTTCAGACAAAACAGGAATAAAAGTGCTGACAAATTGGGCTTTTTCTTGCGGGGTTTTATATTTATCCTTATTTTTTAATATACTATTTATCTGAAAGTCAATAAATAACGGAGCATTTTGAATATACATTTTGTAAGCATCAGCTCCGACACTACGTACAAATTCATCAGGGTCTTTTCCTTCCGGAGGTGCAATTACTCTAATTTCACAAGCATAATTGTCATTTCCTGACATAACATAACTTTCATCAAATTGTTTAATATTACCTAACCCTGCAAAAACCTCTCTAATCACTGCTGCTCCGCGTGCAGTAGCTTTTTGACCTGCTGAATCGGTATCAAATGATAAATAAATTCGTCTTGACTTGGTATAACGCGACAAAAGTTTAACGTGGTCTGTTGTAAGTGAAGTACCGCAAGAAGCTACGCAATTTGTAATTCCGTGAGCCTGAGAAGAAATTACATCAAAATAACCTTCCATAAGAATGGCACCATCTTCTTCTTTAATGGAATCTTTTGCCGTATAAAGTCCGTATAATAGACGACTTTTATTATATATTAATGAATCTGTCGAGTTCAAATATTTTGGATTTTGACCTGCTTCAATTGCTCTAGCTCCAAATGCTACAAATTGACCATTTTCATTTTGGATAGGTATAATTACACGATTACGAAATCTGTCAACATATCCACCTTTTTCACTTTTTAAAATAAGACCGGCTTTTTCTAAAACGTCATTAGAAAAATCTTTTCTTAATTCATCATAAAGCATTGAAGACGATTTTGATGCTACACCAAGGTGAAATTTTTTTATAATATCAGTGCCTATACCACGCTTTGTAAGATATTGCATAGCAATTTGAGCATTTTCATCTTTGTTTCTCAGCAGTAAATCATTGTAAAACATTGCTGCAATTTCAGTTGCTTTGAGCATTTGCTCTTTAAGTTCACGTGTATTTCCGGCACCTTTATGGGATTCCGGCATCTCAAAACCAAATTTTTCAGCAAGATCTTCTATTACGTCTTTGAACTCCATATTTTTGGTTTTCATAATGAACTTTATTGCATCTCCGGCTTCACCGCAACTAAAGCATTTATAAATTCCCATATGCGGAGTTACGCAAAATGAAGGGTTTTTGTCCTTATGAAAAGGACACAATCCCCAATAATTATTTCCTTTCTTTTTTAGAACAACTTGTTCTGATACAACATCTACTATATTGAGCTTGCTTTTAATTTGTTGTATCAATTCATCCCACGTAACACTCATAATAAAATTGTAACATTAACATATCTTTTTTCTAGATTTTGTTAAAATAATCGTTTATTTGATTGATTAACAAATTCACGGATCTTGCAAAAATAAGCAACTTGCCTTCGTATTTTGTTTGTCATAGAATTTTTTTGAAGATTAGCTTTTAAGGAGAAAAAATGAACGAGCTGTTAAAAAAGACTGCTACAGAACAGAGCAGAGCTTTGAAAAATAAAGAGATTTCCGCTGTAGAACTTACTCAAGCAGCATTTGAAAGAATAAATTCCGTAGAAGATAAAATCGGTGCATTTAATTCTTTAACTCAAGAAACTGCCATGGAAACGGCAAAAAAAGTGGATGAAAAAATTGCAAAAGGCGAAGATTTACCTCTACTTGCCGGAATTCCCCTTGCATTGAAGGATAATATGAATTTAGTTGGTTCAAAAACAACTGCTTCAAGCAAAATTTTAGAAAACTTTGTTTCACCTTTCAATTCGACAGTTGCACAAAAGCTTCTTGACAACTTTGTTCCAATTGTTGGTAAAGCAAATTTAGATGAATTTGCAATGGGGTCATCCAACGAAAACTCTGCATTTGGCAAGGTTCACAATCCTTGGGATTTAAATAAAGTTCCGGGCGGATCTTCTGGAGGTTCTGCGGCTAGTGTTTCTTCTTGCGAAGCAACTTTGGCACTTGGATCTGATACCGGTGGTTCAATTCGTTTACCGGCAAGTTTTTGCGGTATTGTAGGTATGAAACCGACTTATGGAAGGGTTTCACGGTATGGATTAATCGCATTTGCTTCTTCATTAGACCAAATTGGACCTTTTGCAAGAAGTGTTGAAGATGCAGCGAATTTATTAGAAGTTATTTCAGGACACGATCCTAAAGACTCTACATCTTTGAATATGCCGGTTGAACATTATGCTGATTTTTTGAAAAATGATATTAAAGGTAGAAAAGTTGGTGTGATAAAAGAACTTATCACAGAAGGTAATATGCCTGAAGTTCAAAAAGCAATTGAAAATGCTATTGAAACGTACAAAAAACTCGGTTGCGAAATTAAAGAAGTTTCATTGAAGAATTTGAAATATTCGATTGGTATTTATTATATTTTGGCAACTGCCGAATGTAGTTCAAATTTGGCAAGATTTGACGGTGTAAGATACGGTTATCGCTGCTCAAATCCTGAAAATTTGATGGATATGTATACACGTACACGTGCTGAAGGTTTTGGACCGGAAGTTAAACGTCGTATAATGCTTGGAACTTATGCACTTTCTGCCGGTTATTACGATGCATATTATAAAAAAGCTCAACAAATGAGAGCGTTGGTTACTCAAGAATTTCTTGAAGCTTTCAAAGAGGTTGATGTGTTAATATCTCCAACTTGCCCGAATACGGCGTTTGAACTTGGTGCAAAATCATCTGATCCGCTTGCAATGTATTTAACAGATATTGCAACAATCAGTTGCAACCTTGCAGGCTTGCCTGGTATGAGTGTTCCTGCCGGTTTTGATAATTCGGGTATGCCGATTGGTTTACAGATTTTGGCACCACAAATGCAAGAAACAAGATTGTTTAATTTTGCATATCAATTTGAACAGGCTAATGATTTCTACACAAAACTTGCCGATATCTAGAGCAGTGTTGAAGCAAATGCTTTACAAATACTTGCAACTATGATATTAATAAATATAAGCACTCCAAGGATTATAATAATCTTTTTCATAATCTCCCTCGTTGTAATATTCTAGGATATTAAAATGAGGGAGTCCTCCTCTATATAGAGGATAAAATTATAATTTCCCGATACTTTTTAAAAATTTATATATTAATCTGGCAGTATCTTCGTCAGAAGTTAGTTTTTTTGTTAATCTTTCTTTTATTAAATTAAAATCGGAGAAATGATCAAATTCAAAAAGTTCTTTGGTATCAACACCTAATATTAATGCGATTTTTTCAATGTTTTCAGGCTTTGGAAAGGAGAGACCATTTTCAATACGGGAATAGTTTTCAGGCTGAATACCGATAGCTTCGGAAAGTTTTTCTTGCGTTATATTTTTTCCGGTACGCAATTCCCTGAGCCGTTTACCAAATTGTTCTTTAATACTCATATGTCAATTATGTCTTCTTACTCTGTATTATTAAGAATATGGCATATCAACAATTTATTTAATAGTTGATGTATTGCATTAGTATTATTAATGCGTTACAATATAAATATTGGCAACAATTGATATAGCACATGAATATGGAGGTAATTATGAAAAATTTTAAACAAGCATTTACTTTAGCAGAGTGTACTACGGGGGTAAATGAAGAAATCACGGGAAAACTTCCCTCCCTAGCTATGGAGGGACTAAGGGTGGGTCTGTTCCCCGCAAGGGGCAAACACACCACCACTGAAAAAACTTCCTCCCTTCGAGGGAGGGCTAGGGTGGGTGCCGTCCCCGTTAGGGGTAAGGCAGCCTTTACTTTAGCCGAAGTATTAATCACCCTTGCAATTATCGGCGTAGTCGCAGCATTAACTCTGCCAACACTGATCGCAAAAGTGAACGAAAAAGTCGACGGTAATCAAAAGAAAGTCACCGAAGCTAAGCTTATTCAAGGACTTAACATGCTCGACTTGCATGGCGGTATCAACAACACCTACAGTAGTACCGCTGAATTTGCAGAAGAATTATCTAAGTACATGAAGATTACAAAGATCTGCGACGGTACTAATTCAGCATTCAAAGAATGTATACCGTACAATGAGATCAAATATTTTGCTGACGATGAAGAAAAAACAGTAGATGTAGTGGATT
>JAFUUC010000105.1 GCA_017471365.1 bacterium | reverse complement strand
CAGACGGTACCCCTATAATTCTTTCTTTTAATAAGAACTGTATATCTGATCCGGATAGTATAGATACAAAGAATAAGACAATTCATCCATGTGTAGCAGGTATCTATGATTTAAATGGCAGTAGAACGCCAAATAAATATGGAAAAGATTTAACGGCATTCAATGGAGGAACAATTAATATTGTAGCAGCCGAAGGCGGCGGAGGTGGAGACAGTGAAACCCAAGCTGCAACTATAGCCACAATAGCGGGCTACAATATTATTAAACAAACAGACGGACTAACACCTCCACCGGCAATGGATTGTTCAGATTACTTAGGAAATTCTAAGTATCCAGAGATCAAACACTGCCCATACTCAGGAGAACGTGACTACTGGGTAGGAGCGGTAGTAACCTGTAGAGACATGGGCGGTCACCTACCAACCATGACAGAACTAGCGAACATAGCTAAGGTGATTTATCCGAACATAACAAGTGGTGCTGCAATAGCCCAATATTCAGGAACAAGCTATGGCAGTTGGGATACTACAGAGGTAGCAAAACTGGGCATTGACCCTTCTTCTGTTTCGGACTTCGGCCTGTGGTCGTCAGAGGAGTACTCGAGTACGAGCTATTACTCTCGCCACCGCTACTTCAGCAGTGGTGACACGTTCGGTAATAGCTACTACGGTCGCAATGGCTCCGGTTACAGGTTCGTTTGCCTAGCGGATAACTAGTACATAAAATAAATTTAGTGGTGGGGTACCTACCCCACCACGTTACACATTTAGTCCGGTATGTCATTGATTTTAGGATTTAAATCATCTAAAATTTTAGTATGACGAATTTATTGGAAATTAAAAATTTAAATGTTGAGTACAAAACGGAGTCCGGTTTTGGAGTACAGATAAAAACAGTTAAAGCCGTTAACAAACTTAATTTAAATATAAAAAAGGGTGAAATACTTTCTATCGCCGGTGAATCTGGTTGCGGAAAATCAACTCTGGCTAAAGCAGTTATGAAACTCATAAATTCTCAATCAGGAGAAATATTTTTTGATAATAAAAATATACTAAAACTCAAGTACCATAGGGAAATCCAAAATTTTTACAAAAAAGTTCAAATAATTTTCCAAAATCCGTATTCCAGTTTGAATCCAAAAATGAAAATTGGACAAATTCTCTCTGAGCCATTAGAAATTAATACGAAATTAACAAAAGATGAAATACGCAAAATTGTCGAAGATAAGATTTCACTTGTTGGGCTTGATAAAACAGCTCTCAACCTTTATCCACACGAGTTTTCCGGTGGGCAAAGGCAAAGAATTGCAATCGCAAGATCTCTTATTCTTGATCCGGAATTTATAATTGCGGATGAACCGGTAAGTGCTTTAGATGTGAGTATTCAAGCTCAAATTATAAATCTTTTAAAAGAGTTAAAACAAAAATTCAATCTAACATTCCTATTTATTTCACATGATTTAAGTGTAATCAAATATATTTCTGACAGAATTGCAATCATGTATCTTGGGGAAATTGTTGAAATCGGTTTGAGCGATGAAATTTTTGCATTGCCTAAACATCCTTATACAATGGCACTTTTGAGTGCAGTACCGGAACTTGGTGTAACTGAAAAGAAAGAAAAAATTGAACTTAAAGGAGAACTGCCTTCACCGGAAAATTTACCTCAAGGTTGCAAATTTCACACACGATGTCCATACGCAAAAGAAATTTGCAAGCTAAAAAATCCTATCATTACAAAATTTTCAGATACTCATATGTGTAGATGCCACTTGTACTAGTTTTATGTTATAATATCCGCATATGGAAAAACAAATCATTAATACCAACCGAAAAGCTTTCCACGACTACACAATTTTTGAAAAATACGTAGCCGGAATTGTGCTAACAGGTACTGAAATTAAATCAATACGGAATAATGCCATAAATCTTAAAGATAGCTTTTGCAGGATTGATGATAATGAATTATTCCTGTACAATTGTCACATTTCCCCATATGACAAAGGAAATCGATATAACCACGAAGAAAAACGCATTAGGAAACTACTTTTAACAAAAAAAGAAATCCTTAAAATTAGTAACAAAATAAAAAAGGATGGTTACACAGTTATACCACTTGAAATTTTCATAACAAAAGGATTTGCTAAAATAGAAATAGGATTGGCAAAAGGTAAAAAACTTTATGATAAACGCGACGCTACTACCAAAAAAGATTTGAAACGAGAAATGGATAGAGCGGTAAAAAAATCTTTTTAGTGACTAAAATTCGATAATCGAACTATCTTTTTTAAAATTTTTCTTTATTCTCTGCGAACGAGTTTTTTCATTTTTTTTCTTACTTTTATCCGGTATTGAATTATAAGCATTGTCCACAGATATTTTTGTAATTACATCACCCGTCCGGCGATCATAAAAAGCCAGCCAAAATCGGCGATTTATATTGTCTACAGAAAATGAAACATTTGAAATAAATTTATCCCCCGGTTTTACTTGTTTAAACATTAATTTTGTATCACCGAAAATTGACGGGCTAAATTTGACATTATAATCATTAACAAGAGCCATATCAAAGCCCGATAATGTTTTGTCAGACATATTGGAAATCAATAGGGTTAAAGTTATTGTATTAATTTCTCCAAAAGGATCTTTACCGTGTTTAACGTCATTTATATTAATTTTTAATCCTTCGTAAAGAATTTCCTCTTGTTTCAAAGCTTCAGCCTTATATACAGGTAAATCTACACTTGTATTAACTTTTACTTTAATTTCATCTCCCGGTGCAATCAGAACCTCGTGTCCTTTACGGATCAAAGCCATACCAAGACCTATTGCACCACCAACAGCAGCACCACCAGCCAAAGTATATCCCTCTGATGCAATTGCAGCTTCAAGTCCGAGCCAGTTCAACGCAACCAAACCGCCAACAGCTCCGCCTGCAATAGTATATCCAACATCTTGAACAGCAATTTTACCGGCTTCTGCAACAGGATGAAGTTTAGTAGTCATTTTCCCTTCAATAGGAATTTCTCTTCCATCCGGTGTAACTAAATAGTCAAAATCTAACGTTAAAACTGCGGGTCTGCCAAGTCGTTTTGCCGCTACTGTACTAGAAATTTTCCCGTGAGCAACCGTACCGCGAGGTATAATAATTCCCTTATCACCGTATACATCTCCAGTAACTTCCGCAAAAAACTCATCGCCCTCCAGCGAAATAGAAGAATCTAAAACCTGGGAAACTGTCATATTAATAACATCATGACGGTCAAGAGTTTCAACTTTACCGGTAAAAATATCATTCATCTCTTGTTCAAAAACATCCGTCTCGCTAACTCCACCTTTCAAAGGTTCTTGAGCAAAAACCGGCATAGAAAGCAACGATATTATCAATAAAGAACTTATAAACTTCTTCATAATAAAATTATACACCCTGTGCTGAAATAAGTCTAATAATTAACAACAACATATAACACCCTAAAGATTATCCTTTTTGGTTTGCAATTTCTTGAGCCATTTCTTCTATCAAGTTATTGACCTGTGTTTTTTCAAAGC
Source organism: bacterium (assembly GCA_017471365.1). Taxonomy (GTDB): domain Bacteria; phylum Cyanobacteriota; class Vampirovibrionia; order Gastranaerophilales; family Gastranaerophilaceae; genus Zag111. The sequence continues at coordinate 10,424 of JAFUUC010000105.1, read as the reverse complement.
AAGAACAAGAATTCCAAATCAATGTCGGGCGAGGTTCTGTAATTAATGGGCTTGGATATTCATTTGTACAAAAACCTTTAAGCATATTTGTAGTTCCATCAGCCTGAGAAGTGAATTTAGAGCAGCAACTGCAAATTTTCAAAGTCAAACCGTAATCTTCCATTTTGGACTTTAATTGCTGCAAGGCATCTATCATTCTCAAATGTGAGCTTGTTGTATATTTTTTATTTTTATATATAAACCTAATCTTTGCCAAACCACTTTCGGTAGAAATAAATTCCAATTTACATCCTCTATCTCCGTGTTTTGTTTGAACCATTACATCAATAGAAAGTTTATCAGTTTCTTTATCCGTATTAGCTCCAATTTTTTTCAAAAATGCTCTTATAGGAGGGAAATTCCTAACAATGTGACAAATAGAATAAATCGGATATAAAAGCAAAAGAAGTATTTCCCCCTTATCCAACTTCGCATTAACCAAACTTAAGCCAAATACAGCCGCAAGTAAAACCGCACTGAATATGACAACATTGCAAGTAACTACAAATTGACATTTGTATGAATAAGCTATAAGCAACGTATACGCGAAAATTAAAAACCAACAATTAGGATTAACTAAAGAACAACAATGTTCGATAAATGGGAAATTCCAAGATTTTATTTTTTTATAGTTTCCTCTTAAAAGATCAAATCTTTTAGTTATTCTTGGCTGCTTAAATAAACAATCCTGACCTAAAATATAAGACTGAATATTCGGGTTATAAACACATTTATGTCCTGTTTGAGAAAGTAACAAACTAAACTCTAACTCAGAATTTTTGTCGTTAAAGTCAATCCCATCAAGTTCATCAAGAACAGACTTTTTTACAATAAATAAGCCTGAATCAATGTTCGTGGCAAACCCCATAAGGCTTCTTGCCTGTTTAAAGAAATTAGCAAGATATTTTTTATGCACAGCTTTAATTTTGTCAACTATATCAAGACTTTCGCGATTAATATTCACTTCTCCTGCAATCGCATCGTTCTCTTTAATTGCAGAATTTGCAAGAGTCAAAAAATCAGAGCTAATTTTCCTCGTTCCATCAATAAATATATAGGAATCTATAGTTTTATCTTTTTGTAATTCATTCAATAACATAGAAATAGCTTTGGTTTTTCCCAACGTTCCTACATCTTGAATGTTTAAAACATGAACGAACTTATCATTTTCAAAAAGTTTTTCACTTCCATCGTTACAATCATCCAAAACAGCGTAAACTTTAAAATTTCCTAAAGGATAATCTTGCATTTTTAACTCTTCAATAAGCTCCTCCAAACAATCTTTATGATTGTGGCTGTATATTACGACTGCAAAATTATTTTTATCACCATCATATCTTGAATATTTTTTTTCAATGGAAAAAGGTTTATCCTTCAAATTTCTAATGGAAAGGACAAAAAGATATAATGTATAAATTATTACGTACAAATATAAAAGACACAAAATAAATTCCATAAAATTTTCCTCGTTTACTAACAAATTCTAGTAAAAAAATAAATAAATTTCAAATCAGCTACATATCTAAAATAATTTCCCCTTGCCTAAAAATTCTCAATTCATTTCCCAGAACTCCAACGACAGTAGATTCTAAACCCTTTGCAGCGTAACCGAAATCATCAATAATCAAATCTGCAAGTCCGGACATATTTTCAAGAGCCTGCTTATATGTTTTTGCAGAAGGCTGATGAGAAAGATTTGCACTGGTTGTAGCAAGAACGTGATTAGGAATTATCTCGCAAATTTCTCTAAAAATTTCGTTATCCGGAACTCTTATTCCAACAGTAGACATACCTGAAGTGATGTAGTCCGGTGTTCTATTACTCTTTTCAGTTACAATTGTTAAAGCTCCGGGAAAATATTTCTTTATAAGCTGCTGTCCGACTTTTGGAATAGGTTTGACAAAATCTAAAAGATTGTAAACTTCATTTGACATCAAAATTAATGGCTTTTGTTTTTCTCGTTTTTTTATTTCATAAATCTTTGCTACTGCTTTTTGACTGTTCGGTAAACAACCCAATCCCCAAACAGTATCCGTTACGAAAGCAATTACACCATCATTTTCAAGAACATTTAATATCTCTTGCGTATTCTCTAGCATGCATATCTCCCTTATTAAATAATATCACATAAATTGACATAAATTAAAAGAAAAATTAGAATGCATAGATTTCGGCATTGGCGATTATAGGTACATATTTCAACTATAAATTTAAGCATATTGATGATTCGATAACATCTAAAAAAGATGTTTAGATTGACTTTTATTCAAACATAATTATTATTATAATTACAGGTAGAAATTAAAAAGGATTTAATACTATGGCATCATCTGGAACATCGATCATAAATAATATTGCATCTGGCTTATCAAACACTTACGCATATCTTGCATCGCTTTATCCGCAAGACGGTGTAACTTTTAAAAATATTTCAGAAGCAAGAAATGATAGTACGAATTATTTAACGCTTAATCAATCATTTGCATCTTATCTGCAAAATAACTTCAAATCTTTTGATAAAGATGGTGATGGCAAAATTAGTGCTGACGAAATGAACAAATTTGCCGGTACAATAGCAAGAGCCGGAGTTTCAAGAGATGAACTTTCTCAGCTTGCTGCCAGTGGTGCATATTCAACAGAAATGGTATCAAAAATAATTGAAAATTTTGATGATATTGACACTAACCATGATGGACGAATTACTTCCGCTGAAATATCAGCTTATACATATTCTTGTAATAAACAAGAGAAAATAGATGAAGAAAATTATCGCAAAGCCACCGGAACGTCTATTTTCTACAGTGAAGATTCTTCTACAGATGTTTCTGAATACAGTATATTAAGTTATAGGTACAAAAATTTTAAATCCTAATTATTTACCAATACAGAAGTGATTAAAAATATTGTCTAAAATCTCATCAGTAACGACTTCGCCGGTCAATTCGTCAAGAGCAAGAAGTGCTGATTTAAGATCTATATAGATCATATCTTGTAATTCTTCTTTTTTTGCAGCTTTTAGTGCATTTTCAAGACTTTCTGCACAGCGTAACAGGCATGTTTGCTGACGTTTATTTGTGATAAATTCTGTGTCGTCAAAAGATACATCACAAACTTTTGAAGTAATTTTTTCTTTTAGCTCCTCTATTTTATCAGTTGATAAAGTAGAGAATGAAATAGTATTGGACGTTACAGGAGCATAATCACCTGCAATCAAATCTATTTTATTTGCTATAATTATGTGAGGTTTATGTTTTATTATTTCGTAAATAACTTTATCTTCATCAGTAAAACCCTCTAAAGCATCATACAAAAATAATATCAAATCAGCTTCCATTGCGGATTGTTTGGAATATTCAATACCAATTTCTTCAACTTTATCGATATTTTCATTTTCTCGTATTCCGGCAGTATCGATCAAGGTTACTGCGACACCAAGATCAAGTGTCTCTTTAATAACATCCCTTGTTGTTCCGGCAATATTTGTAACAATTGCCCTATCAAGGTTTAACAAAGCATTGAATAAAGATGATTTTCCTACATTTGGACGCCCAACTATGGCAACTTTTATACCTTGACGCATTATGTCTGATGTTTTTGCAAAAGATAAAATTCTATTAACCTCCTGAATAGATTTTTCAAAATTTTCGACTAAATACGAATATTCAACTTGTGCAACATCCTCAGGGAAATCTATTCCGGCAACAATTCTTGATGTAATTTCAAAAAGATTTGAGCGAATTTGTTTTATCTTTTGTGCAAGAACTCCTGACAAATTTTTTGCCGATTGAATTGCGAAATCGGAAGTTTTTGCATGAATTAAATCATCAACAGCTTCGGCTTGTGAAAGATCCATTTTTTTATTTAGAAATGCTCTTTTCGTAAATTCCCCGCGTTCCGCCATTCTTGCACCATTTTTTAAAACAATGTCAAGAATATTTTTTACAACGTTTATTCCCCCGTGACAGTGAATTTCTACAACATCTTCACCTGTATAACTATTTGGTGATTTGAACGGCAAAATCAATACCTCATCTATTTTTTTGTTATCATCTAAAATCCAACTATGATAAATTTTGCCCGGAGTTAAATTATCTTTATCCGAAATTTTTAAAGCTATTTCAAAACTTTTATCACCTGAAATTCTTATAACTCCAACACCTCCCGTACCCAAAGGGGTTGAAATTGCAGCTATTGTTTCAAATTCCTGAATAATATTCATATACAAATTATACTTCAAATAAAAAATAAATTTATAAAATATCATTAGTTTGTATGATTACAAAAAAAAATCGAAGTGCTAACTTAACAATATACTCCTTAGAAACTAAGATACACATATCCCTAATCAACAGCTATGCACCTCAAGTACATAGCTTTTTTTTGTGGGTAAATGAAATATTAACTGAAATTAAATTGCAATGTGAAATATTTTTTGTTATAATGTTGCCAGATTAAAGGGAGAAGTGTATGAAGAAGAATTTGTTAATTTCAGTTTTGGTGACTTTTATAATCACAGGATTATGTGCTTATGCGGCTGATTATACCAGATATTCATCTAAATTCATAAAGAATTTTAGAGATTGTGATTCATATCAAGAAACCACAACCTCTAACTTTGAAGGTCAAAATTTTTCAACTACAAGAAAAATAAATGGTTGGAGAAACGGATATTGTAAGTATCAGGAAACTTATTCTTCCGGAGCCGAAAAGTACCAGCTTGATTGCAAATTTGCTGATATGCAAGTTGAAGAATTGTATGATGCAATGAAAAGTCGTTCCAAGAAAATAGAGCGTGCTAGTGTTGATGTTTTTTCAAAAGTAACTGATCCTAAAACAGGGCAAGTTAAATATGTAAAAAGTGATTCTACAATAGTTAAAGGTTCCAAAGGCTATGTGGCTTGGACGAAGTATTTAAATAATCCGTATTTTTGTGAAATGAAAAAGCTATAAAAAAATAAGAGGTCATTCAGACCTCTTATTTTTTTGCTTATTTGAGGATTTATTTGTTTTCAGTTTGGGCAGCCTGAGCTTTTTCTGCTTGTTTTTTGTGATAGTAATTACCTATCCAGTTAGCCGGTTTCATAACAAGCACTGGAACAATATATCTGTAAACCATACCAAATACAAACAGTGATTTAAGAACACCCATACCATCTATTAAAGTAGTTAATTTTTTATCTTTCAGGATATCAAGATTGAAATCACGGATACTCTTATAACCTTGTTCTTTCATAACTTTACGTAAATTAGCCGGATTCCAGTCACCAAGTATATCTTTTTTCATTGATTCAGGGTTATCCAAAAGGTAGTTGGCAGCAAACCTTGTTGTAACTCCATCCCACCAATTTCCGAGTTTGGAATCCATAAAGTATGCACCAAAAGTAGAGAGTCCCCAAACCATAAAATCATTCAGAGCAAGGGTTTTACGTTTTTCTTTGTCGAGTTTATCATTTTGTAGAGTTTTTACAATATACATACCGGAGATTAATGTTGAACCCAACGCGGACATGTGAGTTGTCATATTATCCCACATAGGACCTTTAGTATTTTCAATAAACTTTCTTGAAAACTTGCTATTATAAAATCTTTTATAATAATTATTTGCAATCCATTCCGCTAGTTGATCATATTTCCCTGTAAATTGAGGATTTGTACTGCTGCTTTTAGATCTTTGTCTTTTATAAGAAGGATTTGCCAAATTATAAGCTTGTGTTTGCATAATTTTCATTATTTATTTCCTCCTTTAAAAGCTTTAAATGACGGATTTTTTACAAATTCTTTTGAATATTGTACATTATCCGTTTGCGGTTCTTGGGTTTTATGTTTATGTTTTCCTTTTTCTATATGGAATACATATTTCAATATAGGAGGAATCAAAGCAATTGTAAGCATTGCTTTTGGAATACCAAGTATAAGAGTATCAGGAATCATCTGTGCAACTTTACTTATCTTTTTATAAGGTTTGGATTTTTCAAGTTTACGTTTTCCGATTTCTTTAACATCAAAAAGTTCTTCTAAACCGGTTAAATATTTTTCCGGATTTTCTTTAATTTTTCTGAATGCCTTGTCAAACGGAGCCATAACTATAGAAGAAACTATAAAGCCGATAACAGCAGAAGATATAGCGTGCGATGCTGCATAAATACTATCTTCTCGATCTTCTTTACCAGCCATAGCAAGGTTTGTCGCCGGTCTTGCCATACCCGCAACAATTAAGGCTACTAACGTAGATGCAACAACTGTTTTTTCCTCAAAAACGTGAAGTAAATCATGGAATTTGCCGGATCTGAAAATTTTGTCGGTAAACGTGTTACCTAAATTTTCAAAAACTTCAGCGGCAGCCTCGTTCTTACCCGTAAAGCTGCCGCTGTAATATCCTCTATTCACACTTTCATTGTCATTGAGCATTCCCTCATTATGCTCACTCTTATGCTCAGAACTGTGCTTGAGCCTAAATTTTTGGGACGAATATCCCACGGGATAAGTTTTAATTGAGTCTATTTTCATTTTCCACACCGTCTAATAAATTTAAAAGTAATTTATACATGCATTTTAAACCAAATAAAATTTTTTGTTGTTAGTAAGTTACAAAAATGTTACAATTGGTTTTGTCTTGCATTCTACAGCAGTTTATAGTACTTTTTATGTCGAGAGGGAGTTTATGTCTGCGGATAATCAGGATTTTAATATTATTGCTCAGGAATGTGGTCTTAATACCGGTAACTGTGCAAATACAAACATTTTGATTGATAAATTAAAAGACATACATTCTGAACAGGAAATTATTCCTATATATAACTATATGCTCTCAATATCAACAGAACCGGATGTTATAATGCATCTTATACAGAATCTTGACATGTATCGTCATCCTTCTACGTTGGAGTTTTTAGTTGATATTTTACTTTTAAAAAATGCTAAAAATTCTGATTCTCAAACGAAAGAAAAATATAACAATGTTAGAATAATGTGTGCTAAAGCCATTGCAAATCAAAAAAATACTGATGTAGTATCATCCCTTTTATACTGTTTAAATAACAAAGATGAAAATTATCGTGTTCGCTTGGCTTGTGCTGATGCACTTGGCAAAATTGGTGACAGATTCGCAGTTGCACCTTTAATTGATGTTGTCAAAGATGAAAACGAAAAATCTGTTTATCTGCGGGAAACTGCTGCTTTTGCCCTCGGACTTTTGGGCGATTCTCGTGCTATAGATCCGCTTGTAGGTATTCTCGAAACCAAACAGGGCATTATGGATAAATTTTCATTCTTAAAAGAGCGTGCCATAGAAGCCTTAAATAAAATGGGGTTTGGATCCAATGAAAGGGTTTTTAAAGCTCTAAAAAATTCATTAATGGATGAATCTCCGCAGGTTAGAATTAATGCAATCGAAGCAATGATGGACAGTGAACATCCGAAAGCATTTGAAACAATAAAAAAATGTTTAACTGAAGATTCGGATGAGGAAGTAAAGAAAAATGCTCTTGTCGCTCTTTACAACATGTCAGATAGAAAAATTCTCGATGAAGTTATTAACGGGGAATATTCAAACGATTTAAAAAAAGAAGCAGCAAACATTATAGAAGAATATGAGGAATAAACAGGTGAAATCTATAATTTTATTGTCAGGCGGGTTAGATTCTCTGGTAAGTCTTGGACTTAAAAAAAATGAACTTAATATAAAACTTGCAATTACTTTTGATTATGGTCAGAAATCTTTAAAAAAAGAACTCGAAGCTTCTTCTAAAATTTGCCATTATTACGGAGTTGAACACAAAATTATAAAACTCGATTGGCTAAAAGATATTACACAAACATCATTAGTTAGCGAAAATAAAATTCCAACCCAAGAAGAACAATTTAATGATGATAGTGCCAGATCTGTATGGGTTCCGAATCGTAACGGGCTATTTTTAAACATAGCAGCAAGCTTTTCCGATGCTCAAGGATTCGATTATATTTTAATAGGAGCAAATAAAGAAGAAGGGCAAACTTTCCCGGATAATACTTTAGAATTTATTAATCGAGTTAACAAAGAATTTGAGTATTCAACACTAAGACAACCAAAAATTATTGCTCCCTTGATAAATTATAACAAAAATGATATAGTCATGTTGGCTTTAGAACACAAAATTCCGTTAGAATTTACAATGAGTTGTTATCAAAAACAAAGAGGGCATTGCGGAGAATGTGAATCTTGTACAAGATTAAAGCATGCACTGCAATATAATAAAGCTGATAAATATTTAAAGATATTATTTGAGGGATATGAAAACACTATTTATTGAAGATAAAGTCAAATACATTGGTTCGCAGCTTGTACCTCACTGGATTTATAAAAACTACAAAATTCAGGGGGATGCGATTGTAGCTTTTTGCGGCGAATGTGATGTTAAACTAACTGAAATGGTTGACATTGAAGATGTAATTAACAATGAACCGATTTATAGCAAGTATATGCTTAGTTTTATAACCGAACAGTTTAATGTTGAACTTATTGAAGGTGTTTTTCGTCAAAGACTTTTAGTTAGTAGTATAAAAGAAACACTTGAAGACAGAGATTTTATTGTCAAACGTCGTGGAGATGATTTGTTTGTCAATAACAAAAAACTTTCAGTTTCAATAGCAACGAAATCACTCACTTCAGTCTTAATCCATACAGGCTTAAATATTATTTCAGAAGGTGCTCCTATAGAAGTTTCTGGATTGGAAAGTGATTTAAAAATTAAAGATATTAAGAATTTTGCACTTGAAGTTATGAAAAGATACAGTGAAGAAATTAATGATATTGTAATGGCAAGTACAAAAGTCAGAGGGGTATAAATGTTAAAAGACATTGATAAATACGAAAATACACATTTTTCTTATGAAGAATACAAAAAGAAGAAGAATAAAGCACCAAATAAATATATTGTCGTCTTTACTTCGGTGTTTTTTATCGGTTTGCTGTTAATTTTAGGTATGGTAAAGATTTTGTCACCGAATGTGGATGTTGGATTGGGTGATGAGTATTCTTATAATTCTGAAGAAGATGATAATGATCTGCCTTCAGCTATCGATGAACGTTTAAAACGAATTCAAATGGAAGATGAGGGCAAAAAACTTGATGATGAGGAAATTTTTTCTCCTGAACTTGATGAACGTGTGGTTATTCCAAATACAATTCGCAAGACGACCGGAGAGATAGAAGCCGAAGCAAATGAAAAACAACAAACCCAAACTGTAGAACAAAAGGTTATACAGGTACAAAAAGTTCAAGAAACCCAACCGATTCAACCCCAACCCAAGGAAGAAAAAGTTTCTGCTCCAGCACCATCTCAGATTGTAAATGCGAAAGTTGTTGTTGGTTACTACGCGACAGAAAAACAAGCAGAAGTTGCAAAATCAATAATACAAGATGCAGGTTTGGGCGTTACTCCGATTGTAAAAAATTTGGGCGGGTATTATACTCTACAGGTTGGCTCTTATTCTTCGCGCGAAAAAGCTCAACAAGCTGCTAATAACCTATTAAGAAGTAACTTCCCTGCCAGAGTAATCGTTGAATAGCATAAGCCAATCAATAGGTACAATTATTTGCGTTTTTTATATTCAATATCATAATCAAGAATATCGAGTATAACCCGAAATTCTTCATATTTTAGTGTTTTACGAGCGAGTTTATCTGAAATCACTTTCATATTATAGGGATATCCGGTTTTTTCTTTCATAATTTCTGCAAGATGCTTCATTGTCATTGCTTCTTTTGCAAGCAAAAACTTCACATCCTCCCTAACACTCATATATCCTCCTTAACTTAAATATACACATAAGTCTTGACTTTATTGAATATATGTGTAATAATAAGTATACATGTGTATTTATACACATGTATATGTAAATTTATTAAGTAATGGAGGTAAAATGAAAAACAAAACAATAACAGAGAAACTTTCCTCTCCCACCGTGAAAGGGTTAGGGGTGGGGGGTGCTACGCACACTATCACACCACCACTGAAAAAACTTCCTCCCTTCGAGGGAGGGCTAGGGTGGGTGCCGTCCCGTAAGGGCAAACGAGCAGCGTTCACTCTCGCCGAAGTATTAATCACCCTTGCAATTATCGGTGTAGTCGCAGCACTTACTTTGCCAACACTGATCGCAAAAGTGAACGAAAAAGTTGACGGCAACCAAAAGAAAGTCACCGAAGCAAAACTTATTCAAGGACTTAACATGCTCGACTTGCATGGCGGGATCAACAATACCTACAGTAGTACCGCAGAATTTGCAGAAGAATTATCTAAGTACATGAAGATTACAAAGATCTGTGACGGTACTAATTCAGCGTTCACAGAATGTATACCTTATAACGAAATAAAGTATACAGATAGTGATAATGAAGAACAAACAGT
>JAFUUC010000104.1 GCA_017471365.1 bacterium | reverse complement strand
ATTTAATAATTCAATCATTTGGCGAAATTTTTCGCCGGTATTTAATTCTTTTTTTTTCGAAGGGGGCGGCGTTAACAGCTTGCCCCTTTCCTTATTTAGATCAAACCACCCACCCTTTATCCCTCCCTAACTAGGGAGGGAAAGATTGATAAAGATCCTGAAACAGCCCTGCATACAGGCTCACATGTCCTCGCTCCGCTGCGGCGGTTCGCTTTGTAAAGTTCAGAATGACAAGTGTTGTGGTGGGGTACCTCCCCCACCGTACAAAACTAAACTTCCTCCCTCGGAAGGAAGAAAATAAATAATATGGCACCCTTGCCTTTAAAGTTTTACCCTATAAAATATTAGGTATAAAGGAAGTTGGAAAATGCCAAAACATGATATAAAAGTTTGTATGGGAAGTTCTTGTTTCGCTCGTGGAAACCTTAACAACCTTAATTTTTTAGAAAATTATATTAAAAATAACAATCTCAATGTTGAAATTGATCTCATCGGGGCTCATTGCGAAAATCAATGTGAAAATGGTCCGCACATTTATGTAGACAATCGAGCTTACGATGAAGTTGACGAAACAAAGTTGCAAAAAATCTTGGAAGATTTAAAATAAACATCAGATTAAAAGCCAAAATCACGCAGGGGTTAAGAAAAATGAACAATCAGCATCCGGTATACACACTCACAAATGAATGCAGAGACTGTTACAAGTGTGTTAGGCACTGTCCGGTGAAGGCAATCAAAATTGAAAACGATCACGCATCTGTTATTGCAGAAAAATGTATTTCTTGTGGAACTTGTGTTCAGGTTTGCCCAACAAACGCAAAGTGTGTTCGCACCGACCTTGAAAAAGTTAAAAATCTTATGCTAGCTAAAAAAGATGTTTATGTTTCTTTAGCACCGTCTTGGAGAGCAGTTTTTGAAAATTCTGCTCAAAAAATGATTGCGATATTAAAAAGGCTTGGGTTCAAGGAAATTTCAGAAACTGCAATCGGTGCTCAGGAAGTCTCTATTCATGATGCTGAACTTTTAAATGATATGGATAAAGGTCTGCTAATTTCTAGTGCTTGTCCGGTAATAGTCGATTATATAAAACTCTACAAACCTGAGTTTACAAAATACATTACCCCAATTGGCTCACCTGCAAAAACTCATGCCAAAATGCTTAAAAATTTATATGGTAATGATATTTCAGTTGTTTTCATTGGTCCTTGTATAGGCAAGAAAAATGAGGCTGACGAAAATGACGGTCTCATAGATGTTTCCATAACTTTTGAAGAATTAAAAGTTTGGATCGCAGATGAAATAGGTGATATTTCGCAGGTAAAAAAGGAAGATTACTATGAATTTGTTCCATATAGTGCCTGTGAAGGAACTCTGTACCCGATTAACGGCGGTATGAATGAAACAATCAAAAAAATCGGGGTAAAAAACAATGTGCAATTAATGGAAGTTTGTTCAATCCATGCATTTGAAAAAGCATTAGAAAATCTTGATCCTGAAAAATTAACTTCACCTGTATTTGTAGAAGCTCTGGCTTGCGATTCCGGTTGCATAACAGGTCCTTGTATTGCTTCAAAAAAAGGCAGCATAAGCATGATTTCTGATGTTATGACGAAACTAAAAGTTCGTGACAAAATTCCAACGACACCACAGTTGGTTGTAAATTGCGATTATTCTCCGTCAAGTATTTCGGAATCGAAATATTCACTTGAAGAAATTCAGGCGACTTTGAAAAAAATCGGTAAACATACCGAAGAAGACGAGTTAAACTGTGGTGGTTGCGGGTATTCATCTTGTAGAGAACTTGCTGTTGCTCTTTTGGACGGCGTGGCTGAAACTTCAATGTGCGTCTCTTACATGAGAAAAATTGCGATGAGAAAGGCTGCTGCAATGCTTCGCTGTATGCCGTCTGCGATAGTAATGGTTGATAGAAACATGAATATTCTTGAAGCTAATGACAGTTTTATGAAAATGTTCACGGGTGAAATGTATGAAATGTTCAAATCTCGTCCTGACGGGATGACAGGTGCTGCCATAGATAGAATCGTAGAATTTCCGGAAATTTTCTCAACAATACTAAAAACCGGAAAAGATTTACACAAAGAACACTACCCTGTAAAAGATCGATTATACGATATTAGTGCTTTTACAATAGAAGAAAATGAGATTGTAGGTGCCGTAATTACAGACGTTACACAGACCGAAACAACTCGCGAAAAAATTTCCGAAAAGGCTCGTGAAGTTATTTCAAAAAATATATCTATTGTACAAGAAATCGCATGTCTTTTAGGCGAACATATGGTCGAAACTGAAACACTACTAAATTCTATTGCTAATGACTATGATGATAAAGGCGATTAATTATGTTCATAGACATTGATTGTAATCAGGTAAAAAAATATAACCAAAACGCATATGGAGATTATTTTGTTTCTAAACGATATCCTGACGAAGAACGTTTAGTTGCAGTGCTTTCTGACGGTTTAGGTTCAGGCATAAAAGCAAACATCCTTTCTTGTATGACGGCTACAATGCTTTTAAAATTCGTAGAAGGCGATCAAATTCCAATTAAAGATGCAGCTGAAATCGTAATGAATTCATTACCAATTTGTCAGGTGAGGAAAATTAGTTATTCAACTTTTTCAATAATAGATATTAATGATGACGGACTCGCCAAAATTGTGGAAGAAGGAAATCCTGATTTTCTTTGGATAAAAAACGGCGAAGTTATGGTGCCTGAATACGATTCAATTTCTTCCAAAACACATAAAAACCGCTGCATGAAAAGCTACAGAATCAACCTTGAACTTGGTGACAGATTGATCTTTTGTTCTGATGGAATAACCCAATGTGGACTTGGTAATGAAAAACTTAAACTAGGACTACGCCGCGAAGGACTTATCAAAATAGTCCTTTCAAAATTAGAGGAAGAACCGGATATTTCAAGTCGCGAACTTTCAGAATACATTGTTCGTCAGGCAAAAAATATCGAACGTGATAGAAATCCCAAAGACGATATGTCCGCAGTAGTTTTATATTGCAGAGAACCAAGAAAATCACTCGTCTTCACCGGTCCTCCTTTTTTACAAAACAAAGACCCTGAATATGTAGAAATATTCAAAAATTTTAAAGGCAAAAAAGCAATTTGCGGCGGAACTACAGCAAATCTTGTATCAAGAGAATTAAATATTCCTATTACAATGGACAAAACAATTAGTGTCGGTAAACTTCCGAGTTGCTCTTATATGGAAGGTGTAGATCTTGTCACAGAAGGTATTTTGACACTTACTCAGACTCTTGAATATTTGGAAGATGGAGAATTGAATATTGACAACGCGGCAGGGAAACTGGTAAAATTTTTGTTGGATAGTGACTGTATCTATTTTATGGTAGGTGCAAAACTCAACCAGGCTCATTACAATCCGTCTTTGCCGATTGAAATTGAGATTAGAAAAAATATCATCAAAAAGATGAAAATAATTTTACAGGATAAGTATTATAAAAAAGTTAGTGTACAGTATATGTAGGAGTTAATGAAATGGCTAAAGTTAATGTTAAAGTGTGTTTAGGAACAACATGTTTTGTAATGGGTTCAGCAAATTTGCAAGAATTAATCGAACTTGTTCCAAGAAAATATGGAGATCTTGTTGATGTTGCCGGTTCGCCTTGTTTAGGACTTTGCTCTATAGATTGGGAGTTTTCCAAAGCACCTTATGTAAAAGTTGATGACGAGGTAATTAAAGAAGCAACAGTTGAAAAAGTTCTTGCTGCTATAGACAAAAAGTTAGGAAAATAAAGCATAGTATTTTAAATGTAACGAAAGCCACTAATGATTAACAATACGGTGGCTTTTGTTTTTTTATATATTTTACCCTTTGTAAATTTTTTTTTTTTATGTAATAATTAAAATGATATTTAGGAATAGTAGAAGGATATAAATTATGTCGATAAATACCCCAAATAAACAAACTTCACATTTAAAAAGAGAAATACTTGTTAGATTAATTAGAGCATACCTTGGAGAGAATTATGAGGAGGACGTTAGATTAATACCTTACAAAATGCGTCCGCAAGGAAGTGAAGTTCCTTACAGATGTTGTATTCATAAAGAGCGTGCAATCTTACGTGACCGCGTAATAGCCGGACTTGGTTTCGATATAGAAGAAGCAGAAGACAGTCAACTTTTATCAGAATTGGCAACAAAAGCAACAAAAAGAGAAAAACCCGAAGAACATCCTTTGACACTTTTGCAAACAGCTTGTAACGAATGCGTTCCGGCAAGGATACACGTTACAGATCTTTGTCAGGGTTGTGTGGCAAGACCGTGCGAATCAGCATGCCGATTTGGTGCAATAAAAGTTCAAGACGGAAAATCTCGTATCGACCATGAAAAATGTAAAAACTGCGGATTATGTGCTCAAGTTTGTCCATTCCAAGCAATTACAAAGATTATTGTACCTTGCGAAAATGCTTGTCCTGTAGGTGCAATAGCAAAAGATGAAGACGGTTTAACCAAAATTGATCATGAAAAATGTATTTCTTGTGGGAAATGTGTTTCAGCATGCCCATTTGGAGCCGTTCATAAAAAAAGCCAAATTATAGATATAATAAAAAATATTAAAGCGGGCAAAAAAGTTATTGCTATGATAGCTCCGTCAATTATGGGACAATTGCCTTGCACTCCAAAACAATTAAAGCAAGCAATTATAGATATTGGTTTTAGTGATGTTGTAGAAGTTGCAGTTGGAGCAGATATTACTACCAAAAATGAAGCCGAAGAATTTAAGGAAAGAGTCATTGAAGGTAAAGCTCCATTTATGACAACTTCTTGCTGTGCAGCATACAACGAACTTGTTGCAAAACATGTTCCGGAAATTAAACAGTACCGTTCTACAACAGAAACCCCTGCTTACTATACCGCAGAAATGGTTAAGCACGATCAACCTGAAGCAATTACCGTATTTTTCAGTCCTTGTGTTGCAAAACGCCGCGAAGCGATGCAAAATCCTAATATTGATTATGTTTTAAATTTTGAAGAATTAGGTGCTTGGTTTGTAGCATTAAATGTTCAGGTTTCAGACTGTGAAGAATCTGAATACAATCAGGAATCTTCGGCAGAGGCGAGGAATTTTGCCGTAACAGGCGGAGTTGCCGCAGCCGTAAACGCAATGCTTGATGAAAGCGAAAAAGCCCAACCATATGTAATCAATGGACTTGATAAAGCCTCAATTAGGGATTTGAAAAAATTTGCTAAAAACGGTAAATGTGAACTCGGTAACTTAATAGAAGTTATGGCATGTCCTGGCGGTTGTTTAGGTGGTTCAAGCACAATTAATTCATACAAACAAGCAACAAAACAGCTGAATGCCTATGTTGAATCCAGCCCTGCAATCAAAGATGTCGTAAATACAAAATAAGACACTGAAGTACAAAAATGCACGGTGACAAGCTGGTTGCAAGTTAAACTATTTGTCATTCTGAACTTTACAAAGCGAACCGCCGCAGCGGAGCGAGGACGAGTGAGCCTGTATGCAGGGCTGTTTCAGAATCTATAATAATAGTTCCCTCCCTGATGAGGGAGGGTTAGGGTGGGTGCTATCCCCGTTAGGGGCAAATAAGCTAACACAAAAGAATTTCCCTCCCTAGCTAGGGAGGGAGTAAGGGTGGGGGGTTTAATATTGCAAATAGGTCAAATAAAAAATAGGGTGGGGTACCCTACCCCACCACTAATTAAATAACTGAGCTAGCCTCCTACGCAAATAACGCGAATATTGTAGTCCCTGCGGACGGCCTCATGGCCCCATTCCGTGTACGAACTGCCGAAGTAGCGGGACCACGCATCGCTCGAGCCGTCCGCGAGGATACCCCAAATGGAGAACCACGAAGCGGAGTCTTCTATGCCCAGTTTTGCTGTAATGGATTTGTCCCAGGTTAGTCCGTCTTTGTAATTGTATTCTTCCGATTCGCTGATTGAATTGTCGTTGTATATTGCCTGAGCTATCTTTGCTAGTTCACTTGCGTTTGGTAATCTGCCACCCTGATTCTTACACTCTACCATTGCCCCTACCCAGTAGTCGTCGTTGTTATTGAAGTAGCAATCATTAATGTTATAACCAGGTTGACCTTTGTAATCACTGCATGATACCGGTGTTGGCTTTTTAGCCTGGCTAATTATCTTCACTCCACCTATCTCTATATAAGAATCTTTTAGTTTTGCTCCATTAAATGAGATAAGATCATTTCTTGTGTGTTCATCGCCACCGTAAAGATTTGGTTTTCTGGAGCCGTTGAAGTCATATATACCCGCTACACAACTGTGAATTTGTTTATTATCTACCTTTACACTATCAGGATCTGAGATACATTTTTTATCATAAGATAGAATAAT
>JAFUUC010000103.1 GCA_017471365.1 bacterium | reverse complement strand
ATTTAATAATTCAATCATTTGGCGAAATTTTTCGCCGGTATTTAATTCTTTTTTTTTCGAAGGGGGCGGCGTTAACAGCTTGCCCCTTTCCTTATTTAGATCAAACCACCCACCCTTTATCCCTCCCTAACTAGGGAGGGATAGTACTGCTCCCTTCCCTTGTTAGGGAAGGGACGGGGATGGGTTACTAAATCGGCAAGCTTGGAGTTTATTTTGACCTTTGTGAAAGATCAAACCACCCACCCTTAATCCCTCCCTATCAAGGGAGGGAAAGATTGATAAAGATCCTGAAACAGCCCTGCATACAGGCTCACACGTCCTCGCTCCGCTGTGGCGGTTCACTTTGTAAAGTTCAGGATGACAAGAGCATTTTGGTGGGGTACCTACCCCACCAAAATAATTTGAAAATATGTCAATGTGACATTAAATATTATTCTTTAAAATCTGTCCCACCGACTATTCGGAGGTGACGTTGTTCACCTTCGCCTACAGATTTACTTTCAAGGTTATGCTGCTCCGCAAGTTCGTGCTGAAGTTTGCGAATATGTTGATTTTGCGGAGTTAATTCAACATCATTCGTTACACCCGAAAGAACTTTGTCAATTGCAGCTTTTGCCTCATCTAATGCCTTTTCAGTTATATCATAAAAAGTTTGTTTCTCATTCAAATCAGCTATATCAAGTGCTTGCTTAATAACTTTCTGGATTTGTGCCATTGAGTTTGTTTTTACATAGAAAATTTGTAGTCGGTCATGTTCCGCGGTACTAAGTACTTTCGCCCCGCCTTTTATAAAATTTTTGTGTGCAATTACAATATCCGCATCATCAATGTTGCGTGTAATTTCTGCATTCAAATCAAGACGTTCAATTACCTTTTCTGCTATGCTTCTAGATACTGCATAAAGATATATCTTGCGGAATTTCTTTACTTCTTCAACATACTTTTGTCTTGAAAAACTAAACTTCAAACTCTCCGGATGTTCAATCTTGTCATCAAGAGCATTAATCTTATCTATAACATTTGGAACTCTTTCCGGAACAGGTGTCGGCATTACTGAAAAATCATAAGCTTTGTCTACTCTGCGTATTTCAGGTTTTATAGGCCAACCCCGTAAAATATAGTCCACTGCTTCTGTCGTATCTTTATAAACAGCAAGAGTATTTCTGTCAAGAATCTCTATTACAATATCAAATGTGGGTTGTTTCTCACGTTCAAGAACAGTTTTTTGCGAAGAACGACGCTTAGCTTCATCATCCCCCAAAGTTACAGATTGAATACCTCCAACCAAATCCGATAATGTCGGGTTTTTAATAAGGTTTTCTAATGTATTACCGTGAGCGGTTGCAATCAACATAACTCCGCGTTCAGCAATAGTACGAGCAGCCTGAGCTTCTTCTTCCGTTCCGATTTCATCGACTACGATAACTTCAGGAGTGTGATTTTCAACCGCCTCAATCATAATATCCTTTTGAAATTCAGGTTGACGAACCTGCATTCTGCGAGCATGACCCACCGCCGGATGAGGAACATCCCCGTCTCCCGCAATTTCATTTGATGTGTCAACAATTACAACTCGCTTACCTAACTCATCCGCAACAAGACGAGAAATTTCTCTTAGTTTTGTTGTCTTGCCAACCCCAGGACGACCAAGAAACAGAATGCTTTTATTCTGTAAGCAAATATCCTTTATGCAAGAAATTGTACCTGTCACTACGCGACCAATACGACAAGTCAAACCAACAACCCTACCCTGACGATTGCGAATGGCACTTATACGATGCAAAGTTCCTGCGATACCAGAACGATTGTCCGATGTAAACTCAGGAATCCTTTGAATTACATAGTCAATATCCTGAATTTCAACTTTCGATGTTTGTAAATACTCAATTCTACCATCTGAATGACGAATCTCAGGTACCCTTCCAAGATCAAGTACAATTTCTGTAGCATCATCCATACTTTCATAAGAGACACACTGCCTGATTCTCTGAGGTAAAATTTCTACCAATTTGTCCAAATCGTTTTGAAATTGTAGGTTGCTCATATCTGCCGCCTTTCTATTTTGATTATACAAAATATCCTCGGGCTTATTATATAGGGGTATATCCTCTATATATATTATACTACATGTATCGTCAGAAATGTTGTGATTCTGAAGTTTTATAATGCAATTTTTAACAAAACTTTACATTATGAATGTGCTTCAAAACGTGTAAACTCAACACTTTTGATTAAAAAAAATAGAAAAAAAATAAATATATCGACCATAAGATTGAATTTTAAAAAATGAATTTACAATCTGAAATATAGGTTATGTAATATTACGAATAAGTTACAAAATTTTTAAATAGACGATTTTTGGGGCTTGAAAAAATAATAAAATATTATTATAATGATAAGTACAGTACATTTACATTTTTATAAAACACAAGGGGACGTTTTGGATTAGACAGGGCGTTTTGGTGAAAATAGGCTGCGTGTCGGAGAGCTGTTCTCCGTTATCAACGGGCAAAACAAATTAAATGCTAACAATGTAATTAAAGCAGACTTTTCAAGAGCAGCAGCAATCGCTGCCTAAGTCGAGCGATTAGCTACTTATAGAACCCAGCTTGCCGGTTTTATGGGTCAATTATGCAAGCGGCAGTGCGGCAAATGCAAAGTAACCGTATCAAGATAACTTTGCAGAGTTTAGAGTTTCTCTTAAATAAAACCTAGGGTTGATTCATAGGGTTTAGACATTTTCCTGAATCAATTGAGCTAAAAACCGTCTACACACGTAGAAGTTTATTTTTTCCCGTTTTGGACGTGGGTTCGACTCCCACCGTCTCCACCAATAAACTTTATTTTTCATCAAAAATATACCTAGCTATATTATTAGACGAATATATTCGTCTAATAATATAAGTTTAGCAATAAAATTTTAAAATGCAAGATTACATTAAAAATGATAAAAACAGACTTGTTATGGTTCTCGGGGAAATAATAAAAAAATATCGTTTAAAACAAAATAAAACTATATATAGGATTTCGGCAGAATGCTCTATTCATAAGGATACATGGCGTTTAATTGAAAAAGGACTTGTAAATGATATAAAAATTTCAAGTTTATGGAAAATTGCTGAAGGTCTAGGATTAAAAATAGAAGATTTAATAAATGAAGCAAGAGAAATTTTAGGAAATGATTTTACAATTTCCGGGTTAAGTTAACAATAAAATGTTCATCTTATCCTTTTTATTGACCAATTTCTACCTTGCAATTAAATGATTAATCTAATTACACTCAGGCAGCATTTAATTAAAATTGGAAAATGAACACAAAAAAAATAGCAAGGGAGAGACTCGAACTCTCGACCTCTCGGGTATGAGCCGAACGCTCTAGCCAGCTGAGCTACCTTGCCATATTCCAAGTTTCCTATTTGATTTTCAAACGACTAATGTCGAACAAGTCGATTCTTACACAAAGATTTTACTTTGTCAAACACTAACGTTTATCGGTTGTTTTTATTATGTGCCAACCAAATTTAGTACCAACAGGTTTTGATATTTCTCCTATTTTGAGGTCAAATGCTGTGTCTGCAAATTGTTGTACCATTTTTTTGCGATCAAAAAATCCTAAATCTCCACCATATTCACCGGAAGGACAAAGAGAATATTGTCTTGCAGCTTCTTCAAAAGATATTTTACCCTCCATTATATCTTTACGGATTTGGATAGCATCTTTTCGATTTTTTACTAAAATATGGCTGGCACGTACTTCTCGAATATCAAGATTAGGATTTAAGTACATTGCAAGAGCAGAACGATTTTTATTCATAGATGCATAATAATTATCAACATATTGTATCTCTCGGGTTTGTTTGGTATCTTCTATCATAGAAACAGGTTTGGTATTCTTTTTTATTTTTTTTTCGGATTTAGTACTGTCATTAACTGCCGAATTTTCCTCGGCTACCTTTTCCTGAGAAATTTTTCTAATTTTTTTCGATACTTTTTGTTCTGATTTTTCAATTTTATCTTTTTGTTTTGCCAATTTTGAATTAGCCTTTGCTTCGGATTTTAATGCCTTTTTGGTTTGTTTAGCATGTTCTTTATCAAGTTTACTTTCTGACTCGTTCTGATTTTGAACCAATTCAGGAATGGGTGCGACACCTGTTTTTTTATTTTTACCAAATGCGTATGAACTCGAACCCATAAACACAATTGACAATGTTGTTAATAAAATTAGAAATTTTTTCATAACAAAATTCTATTACATCAATAGAAAAAAACAAACCTACAGTTGAATAGTTCTTAATACAAGATAATATCTATAATTACCCCAGTAAACTATTATGGATATAAAATTGTTATCCAGATCTTCTGCCTCAAGATATGTATCAGGAATTGGTTCCCGTTTTGAAGATTTGAAATGCTCACCAACAAACTTTAAGGTTTTTTCACGAATGAGTTGAACTTTTGTCATCTTAATTTTAGGAAGATTATTTTTATAAAAATCCATAGGAACAACTTCTTTTTTATAGCAAGGAACAATGTATTTCACTTTTCCGGCTTCTTTAAAAAGTACATACCATTTCCCTTCATGTTCACGTGGAGTCAATAAATAATAACCAGGTTGAATTGCTATAGTTTTAAAATATAAAGGTGCCGTAAGTCTAAATAAAGGATAAGGCGACCAAGTAGAATTTAGGGTATCTTGGTATTCTCCCGGATCAATATCGTGAATATATTTAAATGTTGGAGCAGGAATGTCGCGATACATTTTTTCAATATCAATACTTTCGACATATTCACCTTCAGCAATAGGTTCTTCGTCCAAATCATCAGGATATGTTGTTTCGGTTTGAGTCTGCAAAGAATTTGTCTGCTGAGAATTTTGTACAGGTGAAGTTTGATTGTTGTTTGAATTGGATCTGTTCCAAAAAGCCGCATTAGCACAAGGTATTGATAAAAATATTAATAGCAAAAATACGAAAATCCGCTTCATAAAACCATTTTAATGTTCTTTTTAGAAAAATCAATCATAATTTTGATTGATATCAATTTTTGTTAGGATAATTTTCATTATTTTTATGTTTGTGTTAAAATAAAATTGTATATAGTACACTTAATGAGGAGAAAGATTTAATGTTATATTTTATCCAGCAAAATGCGATGTTGATATCTGGTTTGATTCTTGTAATAGCCTATATTTTTATCGCTAGCGAAAAAATTCAAAAGTCTGTTGTTGCTTTGGCAGGTGCTTCTTTGACCATGCTTTTAGGTTTGATACCGTTTGAAAGCGGAATAAATCCCGAAACAAATGCTTTTGTTAAGGGTATTTTTGCTCACATAGATTTTCAGGTAATTTTTCTTTTAATCGGTATGATGATTATCGTACACATTTCTAGTAGAAGCGGAGTTTTTAAATGGATGGCACTTGAGCTTTTAAAAGCGACAAAAGGGCATCCGAAAACCGTATTATTCGCTCTTGCAGCTTTTACAGCAATTGCTTCGGCATTTTTGGATAATGTTACGACAGTTGTATTGATGATGCCTATTACTTTTGTCATTGCAAAAGAATTTGATACCGATCCTGTTCCGTTTTTGATGACAGAAGTTTTTGCTTCAAATATCGGTGGAACTGCAACTTTAATTGGTGATCCACCAAATATTATTATAGGTACCCGTGCCGGATTAAGTTTTATGGACTTTGTATGGGAATTAACACCGATTGTATGTATAATCTTTCTTGTTGCAATCAGTACACTTGTATTTCTATTTAGAAAAGGTTTGAAAGCTACCCCTGAAAAAATGGCACAAATTGCTAATATTGATAATTCAAAAACAATAACTGACAAAAATCTTATGATAAGATCAGTTGCCACAATTGGACTTGTAATTTTGGGATTTGTAACTCACGATATAACGCATATTCCTGCATTCGTTTTTGCTGTTGCAGGAGCTTCATTCTTGCTTTTGTTTGAAAAACCAAAGGAAATTTATCGTGATGTTGAGTGGCTTACTATATTTTTCTTTGTTGGTTTATTTATAATTATCGGCGGGTTTGAAGCCAATGGAGGTATAAAATTTCTTGCTGATCAATTAATTGTTTTAACTCACGGAAGTCTTGAGGTAGCAACAATGGTCATTTTGTGGGCTTCAGGAATTTTGTCAGGCATAATTGATAATATTCCTTATACAGCGACAATGGCTCCATTGATTTCCGAATTAATAAATCCGACAAATCCAAATGCTATAACCGGTAATGTTCATGCATTGTGGTGGGCGTTGTCACTGGGTGCTTGCCTTGGCGGAAATTTGACTATTATTGGTGCAGCAGCAAATGTTTTAGTCAGTGAAACAGCAGCTTCGAAAGGGCATAAAATTTCATTTATGAGATTTATGAAGTACGGAATTTTGGTAACAACAATTTCGTTGGTGCTGAGTTCAGCGTATTTGTATATGAAATATTTACATTAAAAGTGTTTTTAATTTATGATAAGTAAAGTGGCGGTGACTTTAGTCACCGCCACTTACTTTGTAAATGGGATTTTTTAATCTTACCCGATTGTGACAACTATTGGCTACATCCAAAAGCAATTGTCAAATGTTCTCTAGGGTTAATTGCTGAAATTTTGTAACCTCTAGGATCTACAAGGTAAGCAACTTCGTCACCTGTAGTTTGGAACAAGCCCATTGTACCTGATAATGCTGTTCTTGTTACGTCAACTGGAGCTTTAACTGTTTCCCAAACACCGTCAGCAAGGTTTCTTGAAGCTGCACCAAACTGACCCTGGAATACGTGACCAAGCATATAACCTGCATTGTTTGAAACGTTTTCTGCTGCATTACCTACGTTAGTCAAAATACCACCGGCGGTTCTACCTACTACACCAACTAGTGAACCAGCTAATGTAAATGGCATTTCAACAAGTCTTGCCAGCGGGTTAACATTTTTAGATCTGTTAACTTCTGCATTCAAGATTTGTTTAGGTAATTTTGCTTTGCAGTTTCCGTGAGAAATACTTGTAAATGCAAGTTTTAAAGCACCCTTGTCACATCCTGAAGGTCTAATGACTTCAACAACCTGACCTGTTACGGTTGAACCGCAAGGGTATGTTACACCGTTAATTGTTACATCTTCAAGTGTATTGGCTCTGAAGTATTGACCTACGTGAGATGATTTTGCTGTCAGTTGGTCTATCATTGACAATTTCAATGTAGGGATTTTTACAATTTCTTCTTGTTCAACCAACGCGTTCGTCTCTACAGGACATGCAGGGCAAATGTTATTTGCTGTTTTAGGATTTGTATCATAGCCCAATGCTACTCGTGCAGTCTGCATCATTGAAGCAATATCTGCTCTTGTTGCATCTTTATTAGGCATAATCATATTTGGATTTGGAGAAGTTGCTAATGCACCACTTTCAAGAGATTTTGCAACAGGTATTCTTGCCCAGGATGGAACTGAATTTCCATCTACATATTTACTTAAGATTTCATCTGCTTTGCAGCTGTCAATATCACAGGTCATACCTTTTGCGATTGAAGTGAATGCTTCAACACGTGTTACAGGTGCATTAGGACGGAAAGTTCTATTTGGGTAGCCTTTTAATAAATCTTCATCCACGGCTTTTGCAATGGCAGCATTTGCCCAGTTATTGGTTGCTACATCCGTAAACTGAGATGTTGTTCTGCCATATTGAGGGTTCATATTAAAACCTTTTACAAGCATTGTTGCAAATTCTGCTCTGGAAATATTTCTGTTCGGATTAAAATATCCGTCAGGATAACCAACTACAACATTATTAATAGCAAGCTTGTTAATATCACAGGCTGCCCAGTGTCCATTTGGAACATCAGGGAACATACATCCTGTAAAAGGAGTTGCCGTAGCTGCACCACCTGTAATACCTTCTGGCATTTCACGGAAAGTATGTGGAACAAGTGTTTTTTTAATAGCATTTATTGAATTTGCAGATTGAAAATCTATTGGACAGGAATTTCCATCCATTTGATGTTCATTTCTATCAATTATTATCCCATTGTGCTGACTCGGTAATTCATTTAGACATGGCATTTGAGCTGCTGCACCGGTTACTTGACCTTGTGAAGAAATTGTTGCTCCGCTAATCGCTGATGACATACGAGAAGCTGGACAACCCCTCATAGCAGTTTCTGTTGAGAAAATAGAATTTGCAGGTTCTCCAACATAATTATTTGTACCATAAATGGCTTGAGGGTAACCGTAAACTTGTTTCATTTCTGCTCTGTCAGGTTTTCCTGTTTGAGGACATAATGCCGCAGATGGTACAGCAGGTTTGTCACAACTTAATTGATCAGAACAATCTTTTCTTTTTACAGGGCAAGATCTTTTCTTTCTGCAACCGCAATCAGGAATTGATTTTTTACATTTTGGACATGTTGTTTGGCAATCTGAACCTGTTACCACAGGCAAAGATTCGTTTTGACATGGACAAGCTGCCATTGCGGAAGTCAAGGAACATGTTACTATTCCTGCGGCAATCGCAGCTGCCACTGTTAGTTTTTTAATTGACATTTTTACCTCCTTGTTGTTGTATGTGTCTTGCTTATTTTTCTTAAATAAGCAGTTCTGTGCGTAAAAAACTTATACCCAGATTATTTACTTTTAATTACCTGCAAAACATTAGCAATTTTGCCTATTCGACAGGGTAATATTGAAACTGCTAACTTTGTAACAAATTGTTTAAAATCAGCAATATTTAATAAGAACATGTTTTAATATATGTGTGAAGGTTTACATTAGTCATGTGACTAAAAGGGAAGTGTATGTATAGCAAAGAGTTAATGAAGTTTTTGTACAACTATCAAAAAGACGACTTTAAACCAAAAGAAGCCGAAGTTCACGAAATTCATTTTAATAACAAAGGTACGGGTAAACCCGCCGAAGTTTTAGTTACTCTAAAAAATAAGTAGAAAGCCCTAAAAAGTCTAACAATTCTTCTATCATATAAAATGATCCGCAAATTACTGTTAATTTACCATCAGTAAAATCTATTTGTTGTGAATTTAATAATTTTTTACCCGCAGGATAAATTTTTTGCAAATCTTCAATAGAGTTAGAGTTTGTATGTTTAAAGTGATAAAAATAAATTTCATCGTTATTTTGGGTGATATATTTCAACATTTTCTCTGAATCTTTATTTTTTAAACAACCAAAAATAAAACGGCGTTCCGTATTCGGGTAATAAAAATCCAAACTTTCAACTAACGACATTATTCCATTTGGATTATGGGCTCCATCAACAATAAGTTTTTTTTCTTTTATATATTGAAATCTGCAAGGATGTTTTACTTTTTTCAACCCGTGTTCAATCGTAGTTTGGTCAATTTGCGGAAAAATTTTTTCAATTACAGCAAGTGCAAGAGAAAGGTTTTCCTGCTGATACGTTCCTTTTAATGACAAATTGTTTGATAATTGAACAGGTGAAATAACTTCGAGCAAAGCTCCGACATCACTTGCAACGTCATAAAAGACTTCCCTGCCCTCAAGTACAATACAAGGAGAATCTTTTTTCATAATTCCTGCTTTTTCATATGCGATTTTATCTAAAGTGGTACCAAGTTTATCTGTATGGTCATAATCAATATGAGTAATAACAGAACACAAACTTTTTTTTATGACATTAGTTGCGTCAAACCTACCACCAAGACCCGTTTCTATAACAGCAACCTCAACATTTTCATCTGCAAAATACTTAAACATTACCGCAGTGAGTATTTCAAATTCTGTTAAATCGATATTATTTTGCTCAGCTAAATTTGAAATATCAAAGACATATTTTGCAAAATTTTTATCGCTAATTTTATCGTTACCAATTTTGATTCGCTCGGTATACTTAAAAATATGCGGGCTGGTATAAAGCCCAACTTTTTTATGTTCTTCATTTAAAATCGAAGCTAAAATTGCACAAACAGAACCTTTGCCATTTGTACCCGCAACGTGAATACAACTCAACCTATCCTGCGGATTGCCAAGTAAATCAAGAATTTTTTCAATACGTTCAAGCCCGAGAGAAACCCTGAATTTCCCCGAAGAAGTGAGAATTTTAACAGCTTTTTCATATACATATTGTTGGGCAAATATGCCCGACCTACATTTATTATTCATAGTCTATATCCTCAATTTCTCTAAAATCGCACCAGTTTTCATCATAAAATCCATCTTTTACAAACTTGCTAAAAGACGAAAATTCCCAGTCTTTTGCCATTTTTACATAACCATGTTTGACCGGATTGTAGTGAATATAGTCAATGTGTTTATTCAATTCTTCTTGCGAAGTTATGGTATGTTCGTAATACCTGTGTTGAAAAATACCTTTTTCCCTCTTATTTGTATATCCCACTTTTATATTGTAGGTTGGGCATACTTGCCCAACAGTTTTTGAAAAAGAATGTTTTATTGATGAAATTATTTTGGGATATTCTTCAATATTGGTGGGATTTAAAATCATATGAATATGGTCAGGCAAAACACAAATTGCAATAATTTCAAATTTATAAATTTGCATAACGTTTTTAAACGCTTGTCTGAGATGTTTGATATATTTTACGAAAATATGTTTGCGGCTGTAACTTGCAATAATTATATGTACATATGAATTCTGTATAAATACCCTACGGTAATTCATGACCTAATAATATCACAAATAAGGTGTTGGGCAGGTATGCCCAACTTACAACCTCAAAAACTATATCATAGATTGGGCATACTTGCCCGGCAGTAATAACTTGTATATCCCACTTTTATATTGTAGATTTGGCATACTTGTCCAACAGTTATAACTATCCCTCAAGACCTTTGCGTTTGTAAAAATCTTCAATAAACCCTGTGTTAAAGTTTCCGCTCATAAAGACTTCATCTTCAATAATTGCCTGATGGAATGGGATTGTTGTTTCAACACCTGTTACAACATATTCTTTCAATGCACGGTACATTCTACGTCTTGCTTCGTTTCGATCTCTGCCCCAACAAATTAATTTGCCTATCATTGAATCATAATATGGTGGGATTGAATAATCCTGATATACGTGAGAATCAACTCTTACACCAAACCCGCCGGGAGCAAGGTATCCTGTAATTTGACCAGGATTAGGCATAAAATTCTTTTTGGGATCTTCAGCGTTTATACGGCATTCAATGGCGTGACCTGTAAGTTTAATATCTTCTTGCGTATAACTTAATTTTCTACCGGAAGCGACCATTATTTGCTCCCTAACAATATCCACATTAGAAATCATTTCCGTAACACAGTGTTCAACCTGAACTCTGGTATTCATTTCCATGAAATACCATTTTCCGTCATGATCAAGTAAAAATTCACAAGTTCCGGCTCCTTCGTAATTTATAGCCTTTGCAGCACGAACCGCAGCAGCACCCATTTCTTGTCTTGTAGCTTCGTCTATTGCGGGAGAAGGGGCTTCTTCCAAAAGTTTTTGGTGGCGACGCTGAATAGAGCAATCTCTTTCACCAAGGTGAATAACATTGCCGAAACTGTCTCCTAATATTTGTACTTCGATGTGACGTGGATTTTCGAGGAATTTTTCTGCGTAAACATCAGGGTTCCCAAAAAAATTCTTTGCTTCGGCCTGACAAAGATTTAAATTTGATTCAACATCTTCATCATTGCGGCAGACCCTCATTCCTTTACCACCACCGCCTGCTGTAGCTTTTAAAATTATAGGGTACCCTACACTATTCGCAAATTCTTGAACTTCTTCAACTGTATGTACAATTCCGGTACCAGGAGTAACAGGAACATTATTTTCAATCATAGTTTTACGTGCTGTAGCTTTATCACCCATTTTTTTCATCGCATCAGATGACGGTCCGATAAATTTTATACCTTGTTGTTCACAAATTTCGGCAAAGTCAGCACGTTCTGACATAAAACCATATCCCGGATGAATTGCATCAGCACCGGTTAACATAGCAACAGACATAATCGCCGGAATACTCAAATAACTTTCACTGCTTTTAGCCGGTCCTATACAATAAGCTTCTGTTGCAAGTCTTACGTGCAAAGAATTTGCATCTGCTTGAGAATATATAGCAACTGTCGGAATACCGATTTCTCTACAAGCTCGTATTATTCTGACAGCGATTTCGCCCCTGTTTGCAATTAAAACTTTTCTAAACATAATAATATCCCTTTTGTCGGAATTTAAATCCCAATTTACAAAACATAAAAGTATGTCGGCATTTTAAACGCCGACATTACAATCTAATCTACATACATTAAAACTTGTCCAAATTCGACAGGTTGTCCGTCTTCTACACAAATTTCAACGATTTTTCCGGAAACTTCTGATTTAATTTCGTTCATCATTTTCATAGCTTCGATGATACAAACAACATCACCCGTATTAACAGAATCCCCAGAATTTACAAATGGAGCTGAATCCGGAGAAGGTGATTTATAGAAAGTTCCAACCATTGGAGAAGTAATCGGAGTACCCTTTTTAGCAGTTGATACAACTTCTTCTTTTACCGGAGCCGCAGTAGAAACAGCGGATGCTACCGGAGTAGGAGCAGCAGTAGGAGCCAAAGCAGGGGCAACAACTAATTCTTTTCTTATAGTAATTGCCTGTTCACCGTCTTCTATAGAAATTTCCGTTAAACCTTTTTCGTCAATTATTTGTGCTAATTTTTCTATATAATCTGTTTCAAATTTCATTTTTTTATCCTTATTCGTTGGTCTAAAAGCCCAATTTACAATCTATCTTTAACAACGATCTAAGTATTCGTTAGTTCTTGTATCAACTCTGATCATATCACCGTTTGAAATAAAGAACGGAACGTTAACTACAGCACCGGTTTCCAAAGTAGCCGGTTTTGTACCACCTTGAGCAGTGTTTCCTTTTTCAGCCGGAGGAGTGTCAACAACCTCAAGCTCTACGTGAGCCGGAATATCAACACCAATGATTTTTCCTTCGTGTAAAAGAATCATAACATTCATGTTTTCTTTAAGGTACTTTTTACCGTCTCCAACTTGAGATTCCGTAACGTGAAGTTGATCGTAATTTTCGTTATCCATCATAACGTAATCAGAGCCTTCTTTGTATAAATATTGCATTTCGCGTCTGTCAAGAGTAGCTTTTGCGACTTTTTCACCTGCACGAAAAGTTTTTTCAACAACTTGTCCTGTCATAACGTTTTTCAATTTAGATCTGACAAACGCAGAACCTTTCCCCGGCTTTACGTGCAAAAATTCTACAACTGACCACAAACCGTTGTCCAGTTCAATTGTCAAACCTGTTTTAAAATCGTTTACTGAAATCATATTTTTCCCCTTTTTTGTAAAAGTTCAAACTCTTTGTGAGACGATAATACCACAAAAATAAGATTTTTCAAATCAAAAAATAAATGTTGTTACAAAATATAAAAAGCGGGCGGTTCAAAACCGCCCGCTGCTTTATTATTGGTCCGCCAGGCAAACAAACCTGACTCCAGTGTATTTGCGTACATAGTAGTTAGCACCGCCCGTACCGCTACTTCGGAAGGTGCGGTAGCGGGAGCCATCGCTCGAGCCAGAGTCCTCTTTTGACGACCATAGATATAGTTCCGATACAAATGAATGATCAATGCCCAATTTTGCTAGTTCTGTAGTATCCCAGCTTGCTGATACACCGCTGTCATATGCACTTATGCTGTCTGCTTTGTTTGGGTAGATAACTTTAGTTATATTTGCAAGTTCTTCCATGCTTGGCAAATGTCCACCCATTTCCTTACATGTTACTAATGCACCTACCCAGTAGTCTTGTTCATTGCTTCCGTATGGGCAGTGGGATATTATTCCAGGGAAGTCGCTCTTGTAAGTTTCACAGTTCTTTGCTGGTGGTGTATCTGCTAGTTTTATTAAATCATAACCTGCTATAGAACCAACAACAGCAGGTTCCTCTGCGATATTGATTGAAGCTTTGTTCATTGCAGTCAAATCTTTTCCCACTCTATTTGGCATGCGACTGCCATTTAAGTCATACAATCCGTCTACGCATGAGTGTATCTTTTTGTTATCAGATTTTATACTATCAGGATCTGATACACATTTCTTATTATAAGTAAGAAACATAGGAGTTCCGTCACCTAATACCATAGCTACAGGAGCCATAAATTCTTCTTCATCTGTTACTGTTCCCAGTCCTAAAGAATCTGCTGTATTTAATTTAGTAATTTCAACAGTTTT